>NZ_JBFUIP010000018.1:0-53488 GCF_056401815.1 Aminobacter sp. P4_D5
GCTCTACGGTATCAGCCTTGTTTACGGCTACACCGGCCACACCTCGTTCGAGGCGATTGCCGCAGTTCTTGGCGATGGCGAACGTCAGCTCGGTCTCGTCTTCGGCCTTGTTTTCGTGCTTGCCGGCCTGTGCTTCAAGATCTCGGCGGTTCCGTTCCATATGTGGACGCCCGACGTCTACGAAGGCGCACCGACGCCGGTGACGGCGTTCTTCGCTGCTGCCCCCAAGATGGCGGCGATGGCATTGATCGTGCGCGTCACCATGGGGGCGTTCGAGCCGATCGGCAGCGACTGGCAGCAGATCATCGTCTTCATCTCCATCGCCTCGATGCTGCTCGGCTCGTTTGCCGCAATCGGCCAGAGAAACATCAAGCGCCTGATGGCCTATTCGTCGATCGGCCACATGGGTTACGCACTGGTTGGCCTCGCTGCCAACAGCGAAGCTGGCGTGCGCGGCGTTGTCATCTACATGCTGATCTACTTGGTGATGACGCTCGGCACCTTCGCTTTCATCCTCGCCATGCGCCGCAAGGACGGCAATGTCGAACAGATCAGCGATCTCGCCGGCCTGTCCTCGACCAATCCAATGATGGCGACGATCCTGACCATCCTGATGTTCTCGCTGGCCGGCATCCCGCCGCTCGCGGGCTTCTGGGGGAAGTGGTACGTGTTCCTCGCAGCGATGGACGCAAAGCTCTACGCGCTGGCGGTGATCGGCATGCTGGCCTCGGTTGTGGGCGCCTATTATTACCTGCGCATCATCAAGATCATGTGGTTCGATGAGCCGGTCGGCGGCTTCCAGCCGATGGCGGGCGAGCTTCGCCTCGTGCTCGGCTTGTCCGGTGCGTTCGTGCTTTTCTACGTGCTGATTGGCGGTCCGGTCGGGCAGATGGCGGAAGCTGCTGCCAAGACATTCTTCTGACGGTATGGGGTTCCAACTCGCACCGACCGCAAGTGGCAACGGCTTTCGCCTGGAAGCCCACGACGCGGTAGGGTCGACCAATGCACTGGCGCTGGAGCGGGCTCTGGCAGGCGACCCGGGCAAGCTCTGGGTCGTTTCCAAGAAGCAGGAAAGCGGGCGAGGTCGGCGTGGCCGCGTCTGGGCGACGCCGGAAGGCAATCTGGCTGCGACCTTGCTCAAGGTTCTCGACCACGATCTGCAGTATGCCGCGACGCTTGGTTTCGTTGCCGGCCTCGCACTTGCCGATGCGCTCGATGCGGTGGCGCCCAACGCCCGATTTTCGGTCGGCGTGGACGGCGGCAGCGGGCAGGGCGTCAAGCGCTTCGAGCTGAAATGGCCAAACGATGTTCTGGCATCCGGCGCCAAGCTTGCCGGTATCCTGCTTGAATCGACCTTGCTCGGGCAAGGGAGGTTGGCGATTGCGATTGGCATCGGCGTCAATGTCGTGGCCCATCCGACGGACGTGCCATATCCGGCGACCTCGCTTACCAGCCTTGGTGCCGGCGTCGATGCCGAGACGTTGTTCCTGGCGCTCTCCGATGCCTGGAGCGAAAACGAACGCATCTGGGCCGAAGGCCGGGGATTGGCTGGAATCCGCAAGCGCTGGCTGGCGCGTGCGGCAGGCCTGGGCAGCGAAGTCGCCGTGCGGATTGAGGGAAATGTGGTGCGCGGCGTCTTCGAGACCATCGACGAGGATTGCCGCTTCGTGATCCGTGACGCTAAAGGTGAAACGGTAAAGATCGCCGCTGGCGATGTACATTTCGGCGCGGTCGCTTCGGCCGGCGCGGCCTGACAGGCCTGAAAGGATTTCTAGGATGGCGAAAGCGGAAAACGCTGAGCTCGTATTCGTGCCGCTAGGCGGCGTCGGCGAGATCGGCATGAACTTCGCTCTCTACGGCTTCGGGCCGGCGAATGCGCGCGAGTGGATCATCATCGACGTTGGCGTGACTTTCCCCGATGCGACGCTGCCGGGCGTCGACCTTGTGCTGCCCGATACCCGCTTCATCGAGGAAGAGCTGAAGAACCTCCGCGGCATCATCATCACGCATGCGCACGAGGATCACTACGGTGCGCTGCACGACACATGGCCGAAGCTGAAGGCACCTGTCTGGATGACGCCTTTCGCGGCTGGGCTGCTTGAAGCCAAGCGGCAGTCGGAACAGGGCGCGCCGAAAATTCCGGTGACCATCTATCGTGCCGGCGAAAAATTCACCGTCGGGCCTTTCGAGATCGAGGCGATCGCGGTCAGCCACTCGATCCCCGAGCCGGTTTCGCTCGCGATCACCACCCCTGCCGGCACCGTGATCCACACCGGCGACTGGAAGATCGACCCTGCCCCGGAGATCGGGCCCATGATCGATGAGGCACGCTTCCGCGCCTATGGCGACAAGGGCGTGCTCGCACTGATCTGCGATTCCACCAACGCGCTGCGCGAGGGCGACTCGCCATCCGAGCAGCAGGTCGGCCAGGGCCTGCGCAAGGTCATCGAAGAAGCCAAGGGCCGCGTTGCCGTTACCACCTTCTCGTCCAATGTCGGCCGTATCCGTTCGATCGCGGAAGCCGCGCGCGACGCTGGCCGTCAGGTTCTGGTCATGGGCCGTTCGCTCAAGCGCGTCATCGATGTGTCGACCGAGCTTGGCTACATGGACGGGCTTCCGGAATTCGTCTCCGAAGATGACTATGGCTACATCCCGCGCGAAAACCTTGTCGTGATCTGCACCGGCAGCCAGGGCGAGCCGCGTGCGGCACTGGCCAAGCTGGCGCGCGACGAGATGAAGTCGGTGGCACTGTCGCCTGGCGACACTGTCGTGTTTTCCTCGCGAACGATTCCGGGCAATGAGAAGGCGATCCTCGAGATCAAGAACCAGCTCATCGACCAGGGCATCAAGATCATCGAGGACGGCGATGCGTTGGTCCACGTCTCTGGACACCCGCGCCGCAGCGAACTCAAGCGCATGTATGAATGGGTTCGTCCGCGCATCGGCGTGCCGGTGCATGGCGAAGCTGCCCATCTTGTCGGCCAGGGTTCCTTGATGTCGATGTCGGGCATTCCCGAAGTGGCGCAGATTCGCGACGGTGACATGCTCAGGCTCTGGCCGGGTGCCGCCGAGATCATCGACCAGGTGCCCTTCGGCCGCGTCTACAAGGACGGCAAGCTGATCGGCTCCGACGAGGCGATGGGCATCCGCCACCGGCGCAAGCTGTCTTTTGCCGGCCATGTTGCCGTCAATGTCGTGCTCGACGATAAGTACGAACTGTCAGGCGATCCGGATCTGGTGGCGATCGGTGTCGCCGAAGCAGATGCTGGCGGCGAGGCGCTCGAGGAATTGATGCTCGATGCGGCAATAGGCGCCGTGGACTCCATACCCCGTGCCCGCCGAAAAGACCTCGACTTGGTTCAGGAGGCCGTGCGTCGCGCAGTGCGCGGCGCGGCCAACGAAGCCTGGGGTAAGAAACCGCTGGTGACGGTGTTCGTCACCCGCTGAGGGCAGGACCTGATATGCTCGGACGTCTCAATCACGTCGCCATTGCCGTGCCGGACCTGGCGGCGGCGAGCGCTGTCTATCGCGACACGCTCGGCGCTGAGGTGACCGAGCCGCAGGCACTGCCCGAACACGGCGTGACTGTCGTCTTCATCGATGTCGGCAACACCAAGATCGAACTGCTCGAGCCACTCGGTGAGGGTTCGCCGATTGCGGCGTTCCTGGCAAAGAGCCCGTCGGGCGGCATGCATCATGTCTGCTACGAGGTCGACGACATCCTGGCGGCGCGTGACCACCTCAAGGCGTCGGGCGCGCGCGTGCTCGGCGACGGCAACCCGAAGATCGGGGCACATGGCAAGCCCGTGTTGTTTCTTCACCCCAAGGATTTCCAGGGAACACTGGTCGAATTGGAGCAGGCATGACCTGGATTTCACTCGCCGYGATGTATTTCGTCTTCTGGTGGCTAACTTTGTTCGCCATCCTGCCCTTCGGCGTCAAGACTCAGGACGAAGCTCATGATGTGGCGCCAGGGACCGAGGCGAGCGCGCCGCGTGGGCCGCATATGCTACGCGCCATGCTGTGGACGACCCTGGTAACAGCTCTCTTGATTGGCGCGTTTTATGCCGTCACCAAAGGGTTGGGCTACAGTTTCGACGATTTTCCGCAGTTCATCCCCGAGATCAAATGACGCATTCCAGAGCTTAGGGAACGCGGCTAAGGTCGTTTCTTAGGGGCGTGCGGCAAGCTGTTGTTCGGCCAAAAAAAATGCAAGGCACAAGGCCTTGCAATTAAACGCGTCCGACCTGCTTTCCGGTAACCGGCGGCAGCGAGTTATCGCGCCTAGATCGCATCCTCCCAAGACTTTGACCGCGTAGGAGAGCGGATTTATTCTCCGCCCTCTCGGTTATCAAGGCACATTAGACTAACCGGAAATGGAATGTCACGCGGAATTTTGCTTCCGAGCGGGCATTCCTGTGCTGCAATGCACAATTGACGTGCATATGCTGCCCATCAACCAGTCAGGGTATTGTGACGCTGCGTCGAAACGGACTGCGCGGGTTTCCATTCGGCCTTGAAATGGCTATGAAGCGCGTTCAAGCAAGCCTCTTTCTCGTGCCGATTCCGGCATCATCGTTTTCATGGAACATTCGATGCGTCTGTCGCGCTATTTCCTGCCCATTCTGAAAGAAAATCCCCGCGAGGCGGACATCATTTCCCACCGGCTGATGCTGCGTGCCGGCATGATCCGACAGCAGGGCGCCGGCAGTTTCTCGTGGCTGCCGCTGGGCAAGCGGGTGCTCGACAAGATCTGCCGGATCGTGCGCGAAGAGCAGGACCGGGCCGGTGCGCTCGAAATCCTGATGCCGACCATCCAATCGGCAGACCTGTGGCGCGAAAGCGGTCGCTACGACGACTACGGCAAGGAGATGCTGCGCATCAAGGATCGCCACGAGCGCGACATGCTGTTTGGCCCGACCAACGAAGAAATGGTCACGGAAATCTTCCGGTCCTACGTCAAGTCGTACAAGGATCTGCCGCTCAACCTCTACCACATCCAATGGAAATTCCGCGACGAGGTCCGTCCGCGCTTCGGCGTCATGCGCTCCCGCGAATTCCTGATGAAGGATGCCTATTCCTTCGACCTCGACTTCGACGGCGCCAAGGCCGCCTACAACAGGATGTTCGTCTCTTATCTCCGCACCTTCACGCGGATGGGCCTGCAGGCGATCCCGATGCGCGCSGACACCGGCCCGATCGGCGGCRAKCTSAGCCACGARTTCATCATCCTAGCCGAAACCGGCGAAAGCCAGGTGTTCTGCCACCGCGACTATCTTGGCCTGCCGGTGCCTGGCGCTGCGACTGACTTCGCCAATGACGGCGAGATCGACGGCATCGTCAAGCAATGGACGACGCCTTACGCAGCGACCGAAGAAATGCACGACGAAGCCGCTTGGGCCGCAGTGCCCGAAGCCGACAAGGTTTCGGCGCGTGGCATCGAGGTTGGCCATATCTTCCACTTCGGCGAGAAATATTCCAAGCCGATGGGCGCCAAGGTCATGGGTCCCGACGGCAAGGAGCATTTCGTTTCGATGGGCTCTTACGGCATCGGGCCGAGCCGCCTGATCGCTGCGATCATCGAGGCAAGCCATGACGAAAACGGCATCATCTGGCCTGAGGCGGTGGCACCCTTCGACATCGGCCTGATCAACATGAAGGTCGGCGACAGCGAATGCGACCGCATCTGCGACGAGCTCTACAAGGCGTTCGGAGCGGCGGGCAAGGACGTGCTCTATGACGACACCGACCAGCGCGCCGGCGGCAAATTTGCCACCGCCGATCTGATCGGCCTGCCATGGCAGGTGATCGTTGGCCCGCGTGGCGCGGCAGCCGGCGAGGTCGAGCTTAAGAATCGCAAGACCGGCGAACGCGAGACGATGCCGGTGGCGCAGGCACTGGCCAAACTGGGCGTCAAGGCATGAACCAAGTGGTGGCGGCGAAACCGGCGGGCGCAGGGCCTTTCTCGGTGTTCGAGCGCATGGTGGCGTGGCGCTACCTGCGTTCGAAGCGCAAGGAGACGGTGA
The DNA here is from genome assembly GCF_056401815.1 of Aminobacter sp. P4_D5. Classification (NCBI taxonomy): domain Bacteria; kingdom Pseudomonadati; phylum Pseudomonadota; class Alphaproteobacteria; order Hyphomicrobiales; family Phyllobacteriaceae; genus Aminobacter; species Aminobacter sp. P4_D5. The sequence goes on from NZ_JBFUIP010000018.1 coordinate 6,027, forward strand.
TTTCCGTCATCGCTTCGATTTCCTTCCTCGGCATCATGCTGGGTGTTGCCACGCTGATCGTGGTGATGGCGGTAATGAATGGGTTTCGCGCCGAGCTACTGACCCGCATTCTCGGCGTCAACGGCCATCTGATCGTGACGCCGATCGACACGCCGCTTGAGGATTACGCGGCGGTTGCCGACCGTATCAATGGTGTTTCCGGCGTCAAATACGCGATCCCCCTGGTCGAAGGCCAGGTACTTGCCCAAGGCAATGTCGGTGCGGGTGCCGGCGCGCTGGTGCGTGGTATCAGAGGCAGTGACCTCGGCAAGGTGACGCTGGTCGCCAACAACATTAAGCAAGGCTCGATCGTCGGTTTCGACAATGGCGAGGGCGTGGTCATCGGCAAGCGCATGGCCGAGAATATGGGCCTGGTGCTGGGCGATTCCATCCGGCTTGTCTCGCCCGACGGCGACGTGACGCCGATGGGCACGACACCGCGCGTCAAAGCCTATCCGATCGTTGGCATCTTCGAAGTTGGCATGTCCGAATACGATACGTCGATCCTGTTCATGCCGCTCAACGAGGCGCAGCTCTATTTCAATTCCGAAGGCAAGGTCGGGTCGATCGAGATCTATGTCGACAATCCCGACGATGTCGACGCGCTGAAGACCAAGGTCGAGGAGGCCGCACAACGGCCGATCTTCCTGACCGACTGGCGACAACGCAACCAGACTTTCTTCTCGGCTCTGCAGGTCGAGCGCAATGTCATGTTCATGATCCTGACGCTGATCGTGCTGGTCGCGGCCCTCAACATCATTTCGGGCCTGATCATGCTGGTGAAGGACAAGAGCCACGATATCGCCATCTTGCGTACGATGGGCGCGACGCGTGGCGCGGTGATGCGCATCTTCCTGATGACCGGGGCTGCCATCGGCATGACCGGCACCATCGCGGGTGTGCTGCTAGGTGTCGTGATCTGCCTTAATGTCGAGCGCATCAGGCAGTTCTTCTCCTGGCTGTCCGGCACCGTCCTGTTCAATCCGGAGCTCTATTTCTTGTCCCAGTTGCCGGCCAAGATGAATGTCAGCGAAACCGTCTCGGTGGTGCTGATGGCCCTTGTACTGTCGTTCCTCGCGACACTGTTTCCAGCATGGCGGGCGGCTACGCTCGATCCGGTCGACGCACTGAGGTACGAATAATGGGCATCGAGCATGTTATCGAGCTCAAGGGCGTCGAGCGCCATTATGAGCAGGGCTCGCGCAAGCTGACGATCCTCAACAACGCCAATTTTTCGCTGAAGCCTGGTGAGATGGTGGCGCTCGTGGCGCCATCCGGCGCTGGCAAGTCGACGCTGCTGCATACGGCTGGCCTGCTCGAGCGCCCTGACGCCGGCGATGTTTTCTTGAACGGCCGCGCCTGTGGGCGTCTGTCGGACGACGAGCGTACTGCGATCCGCCGCAACGACGTCGGGTTCGTTTATCAGTTCCATCACCTGCTGCCTGAATTCTCGGCGCTCGAGAATGTGATGATGCCGCAACTGGTGAAGGGCCTGAGCCCTGCCCAGGCGAGCGAGCGGGCAGAACAGCTGCTCGACTATATGAAGATCGGCAAGCGCGCCTTGCATCGCCCCTCGGAACTTTCCGGCGGCGAACAGCAGCGGGTGGCGATTGCGCGCGCGGTCGCCAATGCTCCGCTCGTCCTGCTGGCCGATGAGCCGACCGGCAACCTCGATCCGGTGACGGCGGGTTATGTCTTTGACGCGTTGTCAGCACTTGTCCGCCAGTCGGGCCTGGCGGCACTGATCGCTACGCATAACCACGAGCTTGCATCGCGCATGGACCGCCGCGTCACGCTCTCCGAAGGCAAGATTGTCGCGCTGCGCTAGCGGCGGCGCGACAGGGCTGAACCATGCCTGCCTGGCATGGTGGCCAGGCGAACCGTTGCTCCAAGCTCAATCGATAGCAACCACCGCTGAAGTGCGTTTGTTAACGCGCTGGGGCCGGCGGTCGCGCGCATAAACGCTTCATTTACTGTCGAATCGCTTGTGGCGGGCGCCTGCGCCCGAATGCAATGGCGTGCGTTGACATCTGAACAGAAATAGAACAAATTGAGAACATATCAAAAACAGGAGCAACAAATGACCGAGCTGGTACAGGATGTCATTTCGATGGTCTGCATGAGCACCTTCCTCGTCACCATGGCGATGTGGATCGGCGCACTCTGATTTGAGCGCTTGTTGGGGGCCATTCCTTTTTTGATGGAATTCTCAACCAATGAACAACGAGGCACCGGGTCTATCCCGATGCCGGACAAGATTAGGTGCCGTGGGCACCGCAGCCATTAGCCGTGACCTCAGGCTGTTTGCCGGATCGACTCAGGGACTGCGTCGGCGGGTCCGAAAATCTCTTCAAAGGCGGCTTTGAGCGCCACGTCGAGGTCGCTCATCGTTACCGGCAGGCCGAGATCGACCAGGCTGGTCACGCCGTGGTCGGTGACACCGCAAGGCACGATGCCGGAGAAATGGCCGAGCTCCGGTTCGACATTGATGGCGATGCCGTGGAAGCTCACCCAACGGCGCAAGCGGATGCCGATGGCGGCGATCTTGTCTTCCGCCGCCGAGCCGTCCGGCAGGGCTGGGCGGTCGGGACGGACCACCCAGACACCGACGCGGTCCTCGCGGCGCTCGCCCTTCACATTGAAGGCGGCAAGCGCCGAGATGATCCAGGCTTCGAGTGCGGCGACGAAGGCGCGGACGTCCTCGCGGCGCCGCTTGAGGTCGAGCATGACATAGGCCACGCGCTGGCCAGGGCCGTGATAGGTGTATTCGCCGCCGCGGCCGGTCTTGAACACCGGGAAGCGGTCGGGCTCGACCAGATCCTGTTCCTGGGCGCTGGTGCCGGCGGTGTAGATCGGCGGGTGTTCGACCAACCAGACCATCTCGCCTGCGGTCCCCTGACGAATCGCATCGGCGCGCGATTCCATGAAGGCGAGCGCCTGATCATAGGGCGTTAGGCCGGGTTCGATTCGCCATTCGACGGGTGCTGAGCCCGGAATGGCGAGAAACGACGTGGCTATCTGGCTGCGGTCGGTCATTTTGGGGGTCCGTTCGTCGACCTGATATGGCGGCTCGGCGCAGAAAGGTCCAGTCCCTGGGCTTTGAAAGCCGGCTATTGCTGCCCGAAGCCTATAGTTCCCCTGGGGCATGCAAGAATGATGGACGAATATCGCTTAGGGCGCTTGTTTCCCCGGAAACGATTTGCTACATGCCGCGAGCCGGTTCGGACCGGCCCTCTGTGACAGTGCGGTCGTGGCGGAATTGGTAGACGCGCAGCGTTGAGGTCGCTGTGGGGCAACCCGTGGAAGTTCGAGTCTTCTCGACCGCACCATCACTTTTCAGGTGACAACCAATCACCTGAACAAGCTGTTCCATACAGGACTAAACAGCTTGAACCTCGCCGGGCTGGTCGGCTTTTTCCAAGACGTTACAAGAGATTGTGCAGATTTGCTGCAGTTGATCGCTATGCTTGCGATACGGGGCAGTTACGGCGCCGCGTGTCCTGTCGGGTACGCAAAAGGGCGTTAGAGCCGCCGTGAAACTCCGCACAGTCTCTTTTTGAAGATTGGCTCTGGTTTTCGGTGCGAGGTTTTTGATTCCGGGTACTTACGCCGGCGGCCTTGGCGGCCTGCCATTGAATGCGCGATTGCCCGGAGCCGTCGAACGGCCCCGGGCAATCCTTGGGAGGACTTTTCTCAGCGGCCGCGCCACGCGAGCAGGCGCATGGCGTTGGCCGTGACCAGCACGGTGGCGCCGGTGTCGGCCAGGATTGCCGGCCACAGACCGGTCAGGCCGATGATAGTCGTCACCAGGAACACGGCCTTGAGGCCGAGTGCGATGGTGATGTTCAGGGTGATGTTGTTCATCACCGCTTTTGACAGCGCGATCATGTCAGGGATGTCGGTGACACGACCGTGCAGGATCGCAGCGTCGGCGGTTTCCAGCGCAACGTCGGTGCCGCCGCCCATGGCGATGCCGAAATCGGCCGCGGCAAGGGCAGGGGCGTCGTTGATGCCGTCGCCCACCTTGGCGACAACTTGGCCCTCCTTCTGCAACTCGCGCACGATCCGCTGCTTGTCGTCGGGCATCAGGCCGGCGCGAACTGCAATGCCCAGGCCCTTGCCTATGGCTTTGGCGGTGGCTTCGTTGTCGCCGGTCAGCATGACGGTGGCGATGCCGTCGGCCTTGAGGATCGCAAGGGCCTCGATGGCATCGGCGCGCGGCTCGTCGCGCATGGCGAGGATGCCCGCGACCTTGTTGTCGACAAGCAGCACCGAAACGGTCTTGCCGTCGGCGTTGAAGGCGGCGATCTGCTCCTTCAGGTTGGCCGACAGCCCGGCCATTTGTTCGGCAGCGCTAGGGGAGGCCAGGAACACGTCCTCGCCGCCGACATTGCCTGCGACACCCTTGCCGGCGACTGCCTTGGCTAGACTTGCCGAGGGGATTGCCACGCCGTCCGCCTTGGCACGACGGAGGATGGCGAGCGCCAGGGGATGGCTGGAGCCGGTTTCAAGTGCTGCTGCCAGCGACAGGACTCTAGCTTCAGGCCGGCCAACGCCAACAATGTCGGTGACCTTGGGCTTGCCCTCGGTCAGCGTGCCGGTTTTGTCGAGCGCAACCGTGGTCACCCGGCGCATGCCCTCGAGCACGGCACCGCCCTTGAGCAACAGGCCGCGGCGGGCACCGGCGGAAAGGCCAGCGGCAATAGCGGCAGGCGTGGAGATGACCAGCGCGCAGGGGCAGCCGATCAACAGGATGGCGAGGCCCTTGTAGATCCACTCCTCCCACGAACCGCCGGCAACGAGCGGCGGCATGATGGCGACGAGTGCGCCGACGACCAGCACCATCGGCGTATAATAACGTGAAAAGCTGTCGATGAAGCGTTCGGTGGGCGCCTTGCTCTCCTGCGCCTCCTCGACCAGCTTGATGACGCGTGCAATCGTATTGTCGGCGGCGGCCGCAGTGACGCGGACCTTGAGCACCGCATCGGTGTTGATCGTGCCGGCAAAGACGGAATCGCCTGTGGTTTTCAACTTCGGCACGCTCTCGCCGGTCACCGGCGCTTCGTCGAGCGTGCTTGAGCCCTCGACGATGGTGCCATCGGCGGCAACCCGGTCGCCCGGCCTGACCAGTATGATCGCACCGACCTGAACCGCATCGGCCGGCATTTCGCGGGTCGCCCCGCCTTCTACGACCAGGGCTGTCTTGGGCACCAGATCGGCCAAGCCGCGTATGCTGGCGCGCGCGCGGCGCGCGGCGACACCTTCCAGCAATTCGCCAATGAGGAACAGCAGCACCACCATTGCCGCTTCTTCGGTGGCGCCGATGAATACGGCGCCGATGGCAGCGATGGTCATCAGCGTTTCGATCGAGAACGGCGTGCCAGTTATGGCTGCGGCGTAGGCGCGCCGCGACACTGGTACGAGACCGACCCCGAGTGCAGCGAGAAATGCCCAATGGCCGAGCTGCGGCAGAAATTGGCCGATGGCATAGGCCGCAATGAGGGCCGATCCGCAGGCGATGGTCAGCTTGGCCTTACGCGAAGTCCACCATGGCCCGTCGTCGAGGTCGAAATGGGCGTGGCCGGCGTCTGCAGCGTTCGCGGCCGGGGCGCCATGGTTGTGTCCGGAGTGATCGCCGTGATCGTGCCCGGCGTGGTCACCATGGCTGTGATCGTGGCCGCTGTGGTCGTGATCATGGCTGCAGGAAGGGCCGTGCTTGTGGTCGTGGACCTCTGCCGTGCGCGCCGCACCGAGCATGGCGACGGAATAGCCGAGCGCCTTCATCTGCTTTGAAATTTCTGCGGAGGGGGCTTTTCCCTGATGAGAAACCGTCATGGTGCCGGCTGAGACCGAAATGCCAACCTCGGTGATGCCGGGCAGGCGGATGACTGCGTTTTCGATCTTGGTCGCGCAAGACGCGCAATCCATGCCGCCAACGCGGAATCGTGTTTTGCCGTGGCTGGCATCGTTCATTTCAGGTCCTTTCAATCTTATATGAAGCCATGCTAGAACCTCTAGCCACTAGAGGATCAAGAGGGTTTTTCGATGAATCTGCCGATTGGAGAACTGGCGCGGCGAACGGGCGTGAAAGTGCCGACGATCCGCTTTTATGAACAGATCGGGCTGATTGCCGCGCCGCCGCGCACCGAAGGCAACCAGCGTCGCTATGGCAAGACCGAGATCGACCGGCTCAACTTCATCCGCCACGCCCGGGAGCTTGGCTTCGAAGTCGATCATATCCGCGAGTTGCTGGTCATGTCGCAGGAGCCGCAGGCCTCGTGCCATCAGGCCGACAGCATCGCCAAGTCGCACTTGCGCGAAGTCGACCGGCGCATCGAGCGGCTTCAGGCCCTGCGAGGGGAGCTGTCGCGCATGATCGATGAATGCGGTCATGGCCGTATTTGCGACTGCCGTATCATCGAGGTGCTGGCGGACCACAAGCAATGCGTGAGCGAGCATGTGGCCTGATTGAAACAGGCCAAAACTGGCTGTGCCGCGCCGGCCTTTCGAGCCGTATTTCGTTTGATATTCCGGCCCTTTGCGGGCTAGGGATAGCCCACCTCGAATCCCGAAATCCGCAAGCGGGAGGCGCCGATGGAAGCCCGACACAACCATACGCACGGCGCCGACGCCGCTGACGCTGTCCGCGCCGAAATCTATGGCGAGGACGGGGTCATCCTTGCCTCGTTCCTGGCCCATATCGGCGCGGCGATCGCAGACCGCGATACGCTGACGCTGAAGCGCGACGTCTCCGTCCTGCACCAGTCCGAACTTGGCCATCTGCTGGAAGCCTTGCTACCCGAGCAGCGGCTGGCGCTGGTCGAACTGATGGGCTCGGATTTCGACTTTTCGGCGCTGACCGAGGTCGACGAGGCGATTCGCCTCGACATCGTCGACAACCTGCCCAATGCGCAGATCGCGCAAGCCGTCCAGGAACTCGATTCCGACGATGCGGTCTACATTCTGGAAGACCTCGACACCGAGGACCAGAACGAGATCCTGGCGCAGCTGCCGTTCACCGAGCGCATCAGGCTGCGGCGTTCGCTCGATTATCCCGAGGAATCGGCCGGTCGGCGCATGCAGACGGAGTTTGTGGCGGTGCCGCCGTTCTGGACCGTTGGCCAGACCATCGACTATCTGCGCGACGACAAGGATTTGCCCGACCGTTTCAGCCAGGTCTTTGTCATTGATCCGAGCTTCAAGCTGCTGGGTGCTGTCGACCTCGACCAGATCCTGCGCACCAAGCGCGCGGTCAAGATCGAAGAGGTGATGCACGAGACGCGCCACGCCATCCCGGCCACGATGGACCAGGAAGAGGCAGCGCGCGAATTCGAGCAATATGATCTGCTCTCCGCAGCCGTCGTCGACGAGAACGAGCGCCTCGTCGGCGTGCTGACCATCGATGATGTGGTCGACGTCATCCAGCAGGAAGCCGAGGAAGACCTTTTGCGCATGGGCGGCGTCGGTGACGAGGAGCTGTCCGATACCGTGCGCGCGACCTCGCGCTCGCGCGTGCCATGGCTTCTGGTCAATCTTGGTACGGCCTTCATCTCGGCATCGGTCATCAGCCAGTTTGGCGCCACCATCGAGGAGATGGTGGCTTTGGCGGCACTGATGCCGATCGTCGCTTCGCTCGGGGGCAATGCCGGCACACAGACGATGACGGTAACCGTGCGCGCGCTCGCCACCCGCGACCTCGACATCTACAATGCCGGTCGCGTCATTCGCCGCGAGGTGATGGTGGGCCTGCTCAATGGCGCAATCATCGCAACCATCCTCGGCCTGGTCGCAGGCCTATGGTTTCACAACCCGGATCTGGGCTTCGTCATCGCCGCCGCCATGGTGCTCAACATGCTGGCTGCGGCACTCGGTGGCATCCTGATCCCGCTGTTGCTCGACAAATTTGGCGCGGACCCGGCGATCTCGTCCTCGATCTTCACGACCATGATCACCGACGTCATCGGCTTCCTTGCCTTCCTCAGCCTTGCCACCTGGTGGCTGCATCTTGGCGCTGCTGCGAGGTAAGGTTGTTCAATTGACTTTTACGTAAGTCGCGTGCGAGACTCCTTGAGGACCAAAAAGGGTCCTTTTGGCTGCGCGGCGTATACTGTCGCATGGCATGATCGCCTCGGCTAGCGCGGCATGATTTGAAAGCGGCGCGGCGACGCTGGCTGGGTGGAGAGACGATGCGGGAATATTACTCGATCACCGAATTGACCCGCGAATTCGACATTTCGACGCGGACGCTGCGTTTTTATGAGGATGAGGGGCTGGTGCAGCCTGTCCGCCGTGGCCGCACTCGCCTGTTCCGCCCGTCTGACCGGCAGCTCATTCGCCAGATCATGCGCGGCAAGCGGCTTGGATTCTCGATCAACGAGATTCGCGAGATCATCCAGATGTATCGCGCCCCCCCCGGCGAGGTCGGTCAACTCAAGCTGATGATCAAGCGCATCGAAGAAAAGCGTGAGGATCTGCGCCAGAAGCGCCGCGACCTCGAGGAGACGCTGGCCGAACTCGATCAGGCCGAAGAATCCTGTGTCGAACGGCTGGTCGAACTCGGCGTCAACACCTGAGCGCTGATCAGATCCAGCGCCGGACCTTCTTTTTGTAATCGATGTATTTCTTGCCGAAGCGGGCTTGCAGGTGCTTTTCCTCTGGCACAATGGCGAGCTTCTGCGTGCCGAAGGCCGCGATCACCGCAAGGACGATGAACCAGACACTGGCCGTGATCAGGCCGATGGCGATCATCAAGAGCGTGTTGGCGAAGTAGATCGGGTTGCGGGTGAAGGAAAAAGCGCCCGAGGTGACCAGATGCTCCGACGGCCTGTCGGGACGGATCGTGGTCTTGGCGCGCTTCAGCGTCTGCATGGCTGAGTAATAGATCGCAACCACGCCGGCCACAGCCAACCAGCCGGCCGCGTAGAGCAGGTCCGACAGCGGCTCGGTGAGCCAAGGCAAGGGGTAGAGCAGTCCGAGGGCTACAGCCACCGCGATAGCCAGGAGGTAGACGATCGGCGGCCATGGAACCCTGCTGGGGGCGGCGGCTTTGAGATCGGTCATTGCGCTCCTCCTGGTATCGTCTGGTTGTCGGTGTTGGTCGAGCACATGGCCGCGGTTTGCCCGACACGGTCTTTAAGCTCCGGGCTCTGGTCGGCGGCATAGAGGCGGACGAACGAATCATCCCTTTGCAACTCGTCGAGCATGCACACACAGTAGCGCGAGCAGAAATCCGTGTCGCGGCTTTGCTCGCACGAGCGCTGGCAAGATTTGAGGAAGGTAATTTCGCGCGTTTCGACCGGGGCGGGGAATATCTGGGCAAAGGCCCAGACCAGCGAAATCATCACCGGTTGGTGGATGAGGTAGAAAGCCAGGCTGTGGCGGCCGAAGAAGCTGAGCGGCCGTGACCAGGCGCCGGGTTGAAGGCGCGCCAGCCTTTCGAAAAGACCGGCCTTGAGCGCGAGACCGGCAACACCAATGCCGGTCAATACGGCGCCAAACCATGGAAACAGCGGCACAAAATCGTTGGAACGCGGATTGAAGGTGGACAGGCCGATCCACAAAAGCGCCGGGTGGTTGAAGGCGTCAGAGCGCAGATAATTGGGCGCTGCGATGACCAGGGCGGCGATGACCAGCGTCAGCAGGGCCGGCAGGCGCAGGAAGGCGAGGCCGAGTACGCTGGCCAGTGCTATCTGGTGCAGGATGCCGAAGAAGATGAACTTGTCGGGCATGGCGAACCAGGTCGCGACCGTGATTGCCAATGCCGCCGCCGACACCATGGCCAACCGCCTGAAGTAGCCAGGCCAGCGAATGCCCTTGGCATGCGCCAGCACAAGGCTGACGCCAACGAGAAACAGGAAGCTTGAGGCGATGCAGCGGGCGAAGAGCTTCCAGTTGCCATAGGCGGTCATGCCCGGATCGGCGTAACCGAAGAATTCGAGGTCCCAGGCGAAGTGGTAGATCGCCATGGCGACGAGGGCTGTGCCACGGGCGATGTCGATGACCGACACGCGCCGCGAGGGGGCTTGAACTTGTTCAGTGCTCGGATGCATCGTCATGGCCATTCGCTTCGGCGTTTTCAGGTGTTGCAGCGCCCCTGCAGCACTATCATGGTTGAAGCGGGGCGGTAGAGAGCAGTGTGGCCAGTCATGCACAAGGTTAAGAATTGAAGTGGCGCAAATGACCGGACGCATGATGTCGCTGACCGAAGAGCTGGTGGCGCGATGCTATCGCGACGTGGCCGATGCCGGCCCGGACCCCGATGCAGTGCACCTCGACGACGCCGACTATGAGGCGATGATCGATGAAACGCTCGCCGAGCATCCCGGCAATGGCCCGCTATGGCTGTTTGCCTATGGTTCGCTGATCTGGAAGCCCGAGGTCGAACACACCGAAGAGAAGGTGGCGCTGGCGCGCGGCTGGCATCGTTCGTTTTGCGTCAGCATGAACCGCTGGCGGGCAACGAAAGAGCAGCCCGGACTGATGATGGGCATGGATCGCGGCGGCCAGTGCAAGGGCGTGGCGCTCAGGCTCATGGACGGCGACAGGCGCGAACAGCTCGACAAGCTCTACCGCCGCGAGATGACGCTGAAGCCCTCGACCTACAAGCCGCGCTGGCTGAACCTTGTCACCGACGACGGCCCGCTGACCGCCCTTGCTTTCGTCGTCAATCGCGGCGGCCGGGCCTATGCCGGCGCACTTGGCGAGGACGAGGTTGTCGAACGGCTGGCCACAACCTGCGGCCATTGGGGCTCGGCGGCGGACTATCTCTACAATGTGGTGAAGAACCTCGAGCAGCGCGCCATCCACGACCGGCATCTGTGGCGGCTGCAGCATCTGGTGGCCGAACGAATCGCGGCCCGGAGCTGATCGCCAAAACGCCGCATTCGCACCGCCCGGCGTCGGAATTTGGTTTGCCGCCCAAGGCATTTGTTTCTATAGTCGTGGCGTCGTCGGTTCCGTTACGGAATCAAGAGGGAATGCGGTAAGGGCCTTTTGAAGGTCCGAAGCCGTGGCTGCCCCCGCAACTGTATGCGGTTAGCTCTCCCCAAATGCCACTGAAGCTTGCTTCGGGAAGGCGGGGAAGGGTGTCGATCCGCAAGCCAGGAGACCTGCCGGCGACAGGGACACTTCTCGAGGCCCTCGGGTGGAGGGCGAAAGGACTTTAAGATGACTACTGTTTCTGCAATCGGCGCCGACGTTTCCTCGCAGTCGCGCACAATGCAGCTCGCGCTTGCGGCGCTGCTTGGCCTTTTCGTTGTTGGCTTCCTCGGGTTCTCGCATATGGACGTGGTGCACAACGCTGCCCACGACTATCGCCACTCGATGGCTTTCCCCTGCCACTAACGAAGGCACCCCAACCATGTCTGTATTTCGCAACGTCGTGTTCATCGCGGCGATCAGCGGCCTATTGGCCGGCGTGATCCTTGCCGCGCTCCAAACCTATGCAACCGTTCCGCTGATCCTCAAGGCCGAAACTTACGAAAATGCCGGCGGCGGCCATGAGCATGCCGCGGCCCCAGCCGCTGGCACTGAAGCGACCACGTCAGCACCTGCGGCGCAAGCCATGGCTCCCACTGAAGAGGAAGCTGAAGCCTGGGCACCCGCCGACGGCTTTGAGCGTTTCGCCTATTCGGCACTGGCCAATATCGTCAGCGGCGTCGCATTCGCGCTGATCCTGGTCGCGGTTTCCGAATTTGCCGGCGGCATCGCCAACTGGCGCCAGGGCGTGTTCTGGGGCTTTGCCGGCTTTGCTGTCTTCACACTCGCGCCGGGCCTAGGGCTGCCACCTGAGTTGCCCGCCATGCCGGCGGCCGACCTTGGCGCGCGCCAGATCTGGTGGACTATGACGGTGGTGGCAACCGCTGCCGGCTTGGCACTGATCGCTTTCAAGCAGTCGCTGCCGCTCGCCATCCTCGGCGTCGCGCTGATCGTTGCTCCGCACATCATCGGTGCGCCGCAGCCAGAAAGCCATGATTCGCCGATACCGGCCGACCTGCACCACAGCTTCGTCGTCGCCGTGACCATCACCAACCTGGTTTTCTGGGTGGTGCTCGGAGCTGTCGCGGGGGCTGTGCGGCAGCGTTTCATGGGTACGCAGGGCGCATTGCGCGGCAGCTTTGCCTAAGAAGCTGACATTTTTGCTAGGCGGTGCGCGCTCTGGAAAGAGTGCGCACGCCGAGCGGCTGATCACCGCATTCCCTGCGCCATGGAGTTACATCGCCACCGCGCAGGCCTATGACGACGAGATGCGCGAGCGCATCGATATCCACCGCTCCAGGCGCGGCGAAGGCTGGCGAACAATGGATGCGCCGCTTGATTTGATAGCAACGCTCGACAGTGTCGCCGATGGCGAACCGGTACTCATCGATTGCCTGACGCTGTGGCTGACCAATCACATGCTGGCCGATCATGACGTGGAAGCGGAAAGTGCCCGGCTCGCCGAGGTGCTGTCGCGGCCGCGCGGCCCATGGTTCGTCGTTGCCAACGAGGTCGGGCTCGGCATCGTGCCCGACAACGCGCTTGCCCGCCGCTTCCGCGATGCAGCCGGCAGGCTCAATCAAATGGTGGCAGCCGGTGCCGACGAGGTGCTGTTCATGGTCGCTGGCCTGCCGATAAAGGTGAAATGAGATGAAGGAAATCAACGAGACCGAAGCCGAGCGCCATCGCGCCAAGATGGCCAAGCGCAAGGCGGTTCAGGACGCCGAGGTGGCGGAAAAGACCATTGTGGAAAAGGGTCTGCTGATCGTCAATACCGGTCCCGGCAAGGGCAAGTCGACCGCGGCCTTTGGGCTTGCGCTGCGCATGCTCGGCTACGGCCATCGTGTTGGCGTCGTGCAATTCATCAAGGGCGCGTGGCATTCGGGCGAGCAGGATGCATTTGCCACATTTGGCGACCGCGTCGTCTGGCACACCATGGGCGAAGGCTTTACCTGGGAAACACAGGACATCAAGCGCGATATCGCCGCCGCTGAAGCCGCCTGGGCCAAGGCTCAGGAGTTGATGGCCGATCCCAGCATCGCGCTTGTGGTCCTCGATGAGCTTAACATCGCGTTGCGCTACGACTATCTCGATCTCGACGCCGTCGTGGCTGCGCTCAAGGGCCGGCGCGAAGGCCTGCATGTCGTCGTCACCGGCCGCAATGCCAAGCCTGCACTGGTCGAAGCCGCCGATCTCGTCACCGAGATGGGCGCGACCAAGCACCATTTTGCGGCTGGGGTTAAGGCACAGAAAGGCATCGAGTTCTAAGGGATCTGCGGCCTAAAGCCAGAAGATGACGGCGATCAATCCCATTGCGCCGACCATCAGCGCGTCGGCCGTCCAGTAAAGTCGGAGTGCGGCACGGATATCCTGGGCATTGGCTTCGCGCCGGCCGCCGTCGCCCATGAAGGCGTCGTCGACCATGACCCCTCCGTAAGTGCGCGGGCCTGCGAGGGCGAGACCCAGCGCACCGGCCATTGCCGCCTCAGGCCAGCCGGCATTGGGCGAGCGGTGTTTTCTGGCGTCGCGGAACACCGCTTTCCATGCGCGGCAAGGGTCGGTGCCTGGAACGAGGAAGGCGGCAAGAACGATAAGCAGCGCGGTCAGCCGCGATGCCGGCAGGTTGATCAGGTCGTCGAAACGCGCGGCCGCCCAGCCGAATGCTTCGTGGCGCTTGGTGCGGTGGCCGATCATCGAATCGGCGGTGTTGGCGGCCTTGTAGGCGGCACCGCCGGCAAAGCCGAAGACAGCGAGCCAGAAGGCGGGGGCGGTGATGCCGTCGGAGAAATTCTCGGCCAGGCTTTCGATGGCCGCGCGGCTGACGCCAGCTTCGTCGAGGCTGTCAGGGTCGCGGCCGACGATCTGCGATACCGCCTTGCGGCCGGCAACGATTCCGCCGCTGTCGAGCGCATCGGCTACCGCCTTCACATGGCTGCCGAGGCTGCGCTGGGCAACCAGGCTCGAAGCTGCGACTGCGGTGAGAAGAATGCCGAAGGGGACAAGCCCACACAGGTGCTCGACGGCAAATGCAAGCGCGGCCGGCAGGGCAACGATGACGACGAGGGCAACGACGCCCAAAATACGGCGCCTGGCGTCGGTATCGGTGGCGCGGTTGAGGCTGGTGTCGAGAAAGGATATCAGCTTGCCGATCCAGATCACCGGATGGCCGATGGCACGCACCAGCCGGTCCGGGTAACCGAGACCGAGTTCGAACAGAAGCGACAGGAAGGCAAGCGGAACGAACATGACGCTTCTTGATGGACGAAGGACTGGGACGATTGACCACGGCGGCAGCCTGGAGCGGGCGAGGGCGCTGTTTCCTGGAGCGCCCGAGCCGTTCGTCGACTTGTCGACCGGGATCAACCCGCACTCCTATCCGCTTTTTGAGCTGCCTGCCACAGCCTTGTCGCGTCTGCCCGAGCCAGGCCGTGCGCGCGACCTAGCAGCCATCGCCGCAACCGCCTACGGCGCGCCGACGGCGGCCAATGTGGTGCCTGCACCGGGCACCCAGATCCTTTTGCCGCGCATCGCCTCGCTGGTGCGGCCCGGCCGGGCTCTCGTGCTCGGGCCGACCTATCAGGAGCATGCACGCGCTGCTGCAATCGCCGGGCACGAGGTGGCCGAGGTGCGCGAGTTCGAGCGTCTGGCCGAGGCCGACCTTGCTGTGGTGGTCAATCCGAACAATCCCGATGGGCGCGTTGTTTCCCGCGCGGACCTGCTGGCGCTTGCCGAAAAGCTGCGCGCCAAGGGCGGACTTCTGGTCGTCGACGAGGCCTTCATGGACGTTGGTCCGCAAGCACAAAGCATGGCCGGCGATGTCGATCTGGGCGGTATCGTCGTGCTGCGCTCGTTCGGCAAGTTTTTCGGGCTTGCGGGCATCAGGCTGGGTTTTGCCATCTCAAATCCGTTCATCGCAGGGCGGCTCGAAGAAGAACTCGGCCCTTGGTCGGTGGCCGTGCCGGCGCTGGAATATGGGGCCAAGGCGCTGGCTGATTCCGACTGGCACCGCGAGATGCGGACGATATTGACCAAGGCCGCGCACCGTCTCGATCAGGCTTTCGCTCGCGCCGGCGTGATCGTGACCGGCGGCACCTCGCTGTTTCGCCATGTCGATATCGAAGACGCTTCGAGCCTGTTCCATGCGCTTGGCCGTGAAGGTATCTTGGTGCGCAGCTTTTTCGACCGCCCGACACAATTGCGCTGTGGCTTGCCGGGCACGGAACTGGAATGGCGGCGGCTCGATGTGGCGCTTGGCGATTGGGCGCAGGACCGGCATGAAATGAAGAGTGCGGTTGGATGATCTATGTCTGCCCGCTATCGAAGGTCGACGAGACGGTTGCGCGCATTGGTGCTGAACGGCTGATCTCGCTGCTGTCGGCAGGCACGGAGATGACGCGCCCGGAGGCGATCCGCGCCGAAAACCACCTTTTGATGAACATGCACGACATCTCGGCCGAGCAGGACGGCATGACGCTGCCTGGCGAGGCGCATGTGCGCCGTATCCTGGATTTTGCGGGCCGCTGGGACAGGTCGCGGCCGCTGGCGATCAACTGCTACGCCGGGGTCAGCCGCTCGACGGCTTCGGCCTACATCATCGCTGCTGCATTTTCGCCGGCGCGCGATGAGGCCGAGTTGGCAATGTCGCTGCGCCGGCTGTCGCCATCGGCGACTCCCAATCCCCGGTTGATCGCCGTTGCCGACCAGATTTTGAGCCGCAACGGCCGCATGATTGCAGCCATCGCCGCAATCGGACGCGGTGCCGATTGTTTCGAAGGTGTGCCCTTCGGGCTGGAGCTTTAGACAATACCGCCGCTGCCACCGACGGCTGCTGGCCGCTCCGCAGCCGCCTTGGCGCGATAGCCAGCCGCACGGTAGGCGGCGATGGGGTCTATGGCGCCACCTGACTTGAGCCGCGCCATGGCAAGGATCGGTTCGACGTCGGTGCGGTAGGCAACTTTGAGCGTCTGGGTCGCCATCAGGGCGTCATTAGCATCCTGGAAGCCTTCCAGCGCCTTGCGGTCGACTAGAAGGGCTGTCGCGTAGGCGCGCTGCACTTCCACCGCCGACAGCATCAGGCTCTCGATCGGATCGGTGACGTTGTGGCTCTGGTCGAGCATGTGGGCCGGGTTGAAGCCGTCTGCGTGGTTGAGCTCGGCATCGACCAACTCGTTGAAGACGAGGAACAGCCGGTAGGGGTCGATCGAGCCGGCGTCGAGGTCGTCGTCGCCATATTTCGAATCGTTGAAATGGAAGCCGCCGAGTTTCTTGAACTGGATCAGCCGCGACACGATCATCTCGATGTTGACGTTGGGCGCGTGGTGGCCAAGGTCGACGAGGCAATACGCCTTCGGCCCCAATTCCTTTGATATGATGTAGTTGGTGCCCCAGTCTTGCACGACGGTCGAATAGAAGGCCGGCTCATACATCTTGTGCTCGGAAAACAGGCGCCAATCCTGAGGCAAGGCGGCGTAAATCTCGCGCATCGAATCAAGATAACGCTCGAAGGCCTTGGCGAAATTGACCTGGCCAGGGAAATTCGAGCCATCGCCGACCCACACCGTCAGCGCCCTGGAGCCAATCGTCTTGCCGATCTCGATGCATTCGAGATTGTGCTCGATGGCCTGTTGGCGGGTGCCGGCGTCGGCGTGCGATAGCGAGCCGTATTTGTAGGAACGCGCCTGRTCCTTGGCGTCGGAGAAGGTGTTGGAGTTCATGGCATCGAAGCCGAGGCCGAAGCGGCTCGCCGCCTGCTTCAGCCTGTTGGCGTCGGCCTTGTCCCAGGGGATATGAAGCGAAACAGTCGGTGTCGCCTTGGTGAGTTCGTTGATGACGGCGCAATCTTCGATCTTGTCGAAGATGTCGCGCGGCTCGCCAGCACCGGGGAAGCGCGCAAAGCGGGTGCCGCCGGTGCCGACGCCCCAGGACGGGATCGCAACGCCGAAATTCTGGACCTTGTCTCGGATGGCGTCGATCTTGATGCCGCGCCGCTCAAGCTGCTCGCCAAGCGTGTCGTAGTCGCGGGCAAGGTTCTTTTCACGCGCCGCATTGTCTCTTTCGACGATCTCGGCCGCTATCATCTGTTCGGTCACTGCAAATTCCTCCCAAATTCTTTCGGCTTGCGCCGCCCCTCATCCCCCTGCCGGGACCTTCTCCCCGTATGGTGACGGGGAGAAGGGGGCTGGCTGGCCGCAACGTTGCCGCTTATCTCCTTTTCCCCGCTTGCGGGGAGAAGGTCCCGGCAGGGGGATGAGGGGCGGCGCCTCGTCCTACCGCGTGAAACTCTGTGCGTTGCCGGCGTCGACATTGATGATGTTGCCGGTCGATTTGGCCGACATGTCGGAGGCGAAGAAGTAGATCGCCTCGGCAATGTCTTCCGGGAATACCGAACGCTTCAGCATTGAGCGTGAACGATAGTGTTCCTCCAGCTCGTCCGTCGACATGTTATAGGCCGCCGCGCGCTGTTCCTTCCATTCGCCCGTCCATATCTTCGAACCGCGCAGCACGGCGTCCGGGTTGACGACGTTGACGCGGATCTGTTCGCCCGCGCCTTCCAATGCGAGGCAGCGCGCGAGATGGATCTCGGCCGCCTTTGCGGTGCAGTAGGCAGCCGCATTGGGCGAGGCGGCAAGKCCATTCTTGGAGGCGACGAAGACGACGTTGCCGCCGATCTTTTGAGTGCGGAACAGCTTGAACGCTTCGCGCGACACAAGGAAATAGCCTRTCGCCAGGATATCCATGTTCTTGTTCCACAAAGCGAGCGTCGTCTCCTCGATCGGCGCGGACGAGGCAAGGCCAGCGTTGGACACCAAAATGTCGACACCACCGAACTCGATCGCCGTATCCGTGAAGCCTGATATGACCTGTTCCTCGCTGGTCACGTCGATCCGGACGGGGCGGACGAAGTCCTTGCCGAACGCCTTTGAAAGCTCCTGCTCGGCGGTTTCGAGGGCAGTCTGGTCGATATCGGCCAGCACCACGCAGGCGCCTTCGCGCAACAGCCGCGCCGCTGTCGCCTTGCCGATGCCGCCGGCGCCGCCGGTGACGACCGCGATGCGGCCCGCCAGCGACTTCGGCTTGGGCATGCGCTGCAGCTTTGCCTCTTCGAGCAGCCAGTATTCGATGTCGAAGGCCTCCTGTTCGGGCAGGCCGACATATGTCGACACCGTCGAGGCGCCGCGCATGACATTGATGGCGTTGACGTAGAACTCGCCCGAAATGCGCGCCGTCGCCTTGTCCTTGGCAAAGGTGATCATGCCGACGCCTGGCACGAGATAAACGACAGCGTTAGGGTCGCGAATGGCGGGCGAGTCGGCGCGCTTGCAGCGCTCGTAATAGGTGGCGTAGCCTTTGCGGTATTCCTCGACAGCACCTGCCAGGCCGGCGAGGGTCCTGTCGGTATCCGGCTTGGCCGGGTCGAAATCGACCACCAGCGGGCGGATCTTGGTGCGCAGGAAATGGTCGGGGCAGCTGGTGCCAAGTGCCGCGAGGCTTTCGAGTTCCTGCGAGCCGACGAACTCCAGCACCGCGTTCTGATCGTCGAAATGGCCGACCTTCGGCTCCGAAGCCGAGATCAGGCCGCGGATAGCCGGCATCAGCTTCGCAGCGACGGCGCGCCGTTCGGCTGCCGACAGCGTGGGGCGAGCCACGCCGCCGAAGATCGTCTTGCCGGCGGTGTTTTGCTCGAACCATTCGATAGCGCGGTTGATGATACGGATGGTGGTTTCGTAGCTGTCCCTGGCCGTATCGCCCCAGGTGAACAGGCCGTGGCTTTCGAGCACGACACCGACCGCGTCTGGGGTTTCCTGACAGAACTTTTCCAGCCACAGGCCCAATTCGTAGCCAGGCTTCTTCCAGGGAAGCCAGCCGATCTCCCCGCCAAAGATGTCCTTGGTCAGCTCCCGGCTGTTCTTGGAAGCGGCAATGGCGATGATCGCGTCGGGATGCATGTGGTCGACATGCTTTTTGGGCACATAGGCGTGCAGCGGCGTGTCGATCGAGGCGGCGCGCGGATTGAGATTGAAGGTGCAGTGAGGCAGGTAGCCCACCATCTCGTCTTCGAAATCGACCCCGCGATAGAGCTGCTTCAGGCCGTCCAGCTTGTCCTGGTAGAGCGTCGAAAAACCGTCGAGCTTGATGGTGCCGACATCGCCGCCCGATCCCTTGACCCACAGAACTTCGACCATGCCGCCGGTCAGCGGGTCCTTTTCCATGACCTTGGCGGAGGTGTTGCCTCCGCCAAAATTGGTGATGCGCTTGTCTGAGCCGAGCAGATTGGAGCGGTAGAGCAGACGCTGCGGTTCGCTCATGGCGGCGGCTTTTGCGTCGTCCCAAAGATTGGCGAGGCGCGAGCTGGAGCGCGTTTCAAGCATGGTCTGTTCCTCCCGGTGCACACGAGACAGCGGTGCGTGACAGGTGTCAAAATCACACGGCCAACCGCGACGTGTCAATCATAAACGATCAATATCAATCATATTGCACTGCACAATGAAAATATTTGATTGGAAATGATTGACACTGCTCGGTTGGAATGAGTTAATGACCATGCAGGGAGGAACCATGCACGAAAAAGAACGCCACCGGATCATTCTGTCCGCCGTCCAGGAAAAGCCTGTGGTGACGGTGCAGGAACTGGTCGACCTGACCTCTTCGTCCGAGGCGACGATCCGGCGCGATATCGCGGCCCTGCACGTCCAAAAGCGCCTGCGCCGCGTGCGCGGTGGTGCCGAAGCGATCACCCCGCCGCAGTTCGTCGGACTTGCCGGCCGCCCTTTCAGCGTCAACGAAACACTCAATGCTTCCAAGAAGCGGGCGATCGCCCGCGAGGCGGTGGAGCTGTGCAAGGATGGCGAGCCGATCATCATCAATGGCGGCACGACCACCTTCCAGATGGTGCACTTCCTGACCAACCGGCGCATGCCGATCTTCACCAACTCGTTCCCGATTGCCGAGCACCTGCTCAAGCATTCGAAGAACACGGTGATGCTGTCGGGCGGCACGATCTACCGCGAGCAGAACATCATCCTGTCGCCCTTCGACAATGATGTGACGCGCAATTTCTATGCGCGGCGCATGTTCATGGGTGCGCAGGGACTGKGGCCGCTCGGGCTGATGGAAGGCGATCCCCTGCTGATCCAGGCCGAACAGAAGTTGATCGACCAGGCCGACGAGCTTGTCGTTTTGGTCGACTCCTCGAAGTTCAAGCAGCGTTCGAGCCTGATCCTGTGCGGACTGGCGCGGATAACCACAGTTATCACCGACGAGGACATCGAGGACCGCGAGGCCGCCATGCTGGAAAGTGCCGGCGTGTCGCTGGTCGTCGCCAAGAGCCAGGTGAGGAATATCGAGGAATCTTCGCTGCAGGCATGAGGGATGGCCTCGCCGCAGTGCTGATGGAATGCAACGCTCTAGGGAGGAAACGATGAGCATTCTGAGGAAACTGATGGTTGCCGCAGCATTGTCGGCCGCCATGTTCGCGACTGCCGCGCATGCCGAAAACGTCAAGATCGCCCTGGTGGTGAAGTCGCTCGGCAACGGCTTCTTCGATGCCGCCAACAAGGGCGCGCAAGAGGCGGCCAAGGAACTCGGCGATGTCGAGGTGATCTACACCGGCCCGACCAAGGCTACCGCCGAAGCGCAGATCGAGGTGATCAACGCGCTGATCGCCCAAAAGGTCAATGCGATCGCCATTTCCGCCAATGACGCCGACGCGTTGGTGCCGGCTCTCAAGAAGGCGATGGAACGCGGCATCACCGTCATCTCCTGGGATTCGGGCGTCGCGCCTGAAGGCCGTCAGGTCCACCTCAACCCGTCCGACACCAACCTGATCGGCGAGACCATCATCAAGCTCGCCGCCGATTATCTGCCTGAAGGCGGCGACGTTGCCATCTTGTCGGCGTCCTCGACCGCGACCAACCAGAATGCCTGGATCGAAGCGGCCAAGAAGGCGCTGCCGGAGAAGTTCCCCAAGATCAATCTCGTCGCGACCGTCTATGGCGATGACGACTCTGCCAAGAGCACCGACGAAGCCAAGGGCCTGCTGAAGTCGTATCCGAACCTCAAGGCGATCATCGCACCGACTACTGTAGGTGTCGTTGCAGCAGCCCAGGTCGTCACCGACGAGAACCTGATCGGCAAGGTCAATGTTACGGGCCTCGCGCTGCCGTCCGAATTCAAGAAGTTCATCGACAACGGTGCTTCGCAGGCGGTCGCTTTGTGGAACCCGATCGACCTTGGCTATTCCGCCGTCTACCTCGCTCATGATCTGGCGGTGAAGAAGATGGAAGCCAAGCCAGGCGCCAAGCTTTCGATCGGCCGCGTCGGTGAAGTCACGCTCGACGACACCAATTCGGCGCCGATGGCCGCACCCTTCACCTTCGACAAGAAAAACATCGAAGAGTTCTCGAAGATCTACTGATCTCGGAACGCCATGGCCGGCGGGGCTGTTGTCCCGCCGCGCCTTTCCCCCAGACCTGCCACAGGGCCTGAGACGGATATGGATACGAAAGCCCACACGACCCAGACGCCTATGCGGGATCATCCGGCAACGCCCCGGCTGACGCTTACTGGCGTGACCAAGACGTTCCCGGGCGTGCGCGCGCTGCACAATGTCGGGCTGTCGCTTTATCCTGGACAGGTGACAGCACTGATCGGTGAAAACGGCGCCGGCAAGTCGACGCTGGTCAAAATCTTGACCGGCATCTACCGGCCCGACGCCGGTACCATCACGGTCGATGGCTCGCAGGTTTCGCTCGCCAGCGCGCATGACGCGTTCGAGCAGGGCATCACCGCGATCCACCAGGAAACCGTGCTGTTCGACGACCTGTCCGTGGCCGAAAACATCTTCCTGGGCCATGCGCCACGGACCCGCTTCGGCACTATCGACTGGCGCGCCATGCGCAGTCGGGCAAGCGAGGTGCTGAAGGTCATGGGTGCTGCCCATATAGATCCCGACGCGCGCCTCAAGGATCTCGGCATCGCCAACAAGCATCTGGTGGCGGTCGCCCGCGCCATGTCGATCGACGCACAGATTGTCATCATGGACGAGCCGACGGCTGCTTTGTCAACCAAGGAGATCGAGGACCTGTTCGAGCTGATCGAGCTGCTCAAGCGCGAGGGCAAGGCGATACTGTTCATCAGCCACAAATTCGATGAGATCTATCGCATCGCCGAGCGCTACACCGTCTTCCGCGATGGCGAGATGATCGGCGAGGGGATGCTCGCCGATGCCAGCCAAAACGAAATCGTCAAGATGATGGTCGGCCGCTCCGTCGATCATATCTTCCCTGAACGAAAGCCGCAGATCGGTGCAGCGGTGCTGAGTGTTTCGGACCTTTCGCACCCGACCGAATTCGACGGAATCAGCTTCGAACTGCACAAGGGCGAGATTCTCGGCTTCTACGGTCTCGTCGGCGCTGGCCGCAGCGAACTCATGCATGCGATCTTCGGCATCACAAGGACTAGCCGTGGCAGCATGACGCTGGACGGAGCGCCTGTCGCGCCGCGCTCCGCCGCGGAAGCCATCGAGGCAGGCGTCGTCTATGTGCCGGAAGAACGCGGCAAGCAGGGCGTCGTCATCGGCATGCCGATCTTCAAGAACGTCTCGCTGCCATCGCTCAAGCGCACCTCGAAATCCGGCGTGCTGCGGCTGAAGGACGAATTCGCCCTGGCGCGCAAATACACCGAGCGGCTCGACCTGCGCGCATCCTCGCTCAGCCAGGATGTCGGCACGCTGTCGGGTGGCAACCAGCAGAAGGTGGTCATCGCCAAGTGGCTCGCCACCGATCCCAAGGTGATCATCCTCGACGAGCCGACCAAGGGCATCGACATCGGCTCCAAGGCCGCCGTCCATGCCTTCATGGCGGAATTGGTGGCGCAGGGGCTCTCCGTCATCATGGTGTCGTCCGAACTGCCCGAAATCCTCGGCATGTCCGACAGGGTGGTGGTCATGCGCGAAGGTCGCATTGCGGCTGTCTACGACAACAATGGGCTCGACGCGGTGACGCTGGTTCAGACCGCTGCGGGAATCGCCGCATGAAGACGCTGACGAAATATCGCGAAATCTGGCTGCTCGCCGCAATTGCCGCCCTCGTTGGGCTTATCTCCGTTCGCTTTCCCGGCTTTGCCCGCCCCGGCAATCTGGCGACGGTGTTCAATGACACCTCTATCCTGATGATCCTGGCACTCGGGCAGATGGTGGTCATCCTGACCCGCTCGATTGACCTGTCGATGGCTTCCAATCTCGCCTTCACCGGCATGGTGGTGGCGATGATCAACGCCGCGTTCCCGGCGTTTCCGATCCCACTGTTGATGCTGGTTGCCATTGGCGTCGGCCTGTTGCTCGGCGCGCTCAACGGCATGCTGGTCTGGAAGCTCGGCATCCCATCGATTGTCGTCACCCTCGGCACGCTGACCATCTATCGCGGCGCTACCTTCCTGATTTCGGGCGGTGCCTGGGTCAACGCCGACCAGATGAGCCCGGCCTTTGTTGGGCTGCAGCGCGTGCAACTGATCGGCGTGCCGGTTTTGTCGTGGATCGCCATCGTTGTCATTGCCCTGTTCTTCGTGCTGATGACCAGGACCTCGGTCGGCCGCTCGCTTTATGCCATTGGCGTCAACCCGACGGCCTCGATCTATGCCGGCATCGATGTCGGCCGCACTAAGTTCCTCGCCTTCTGTATCTCGGGCGCCGTGGCTGGCCTGTGCGGCTATCTTTGGATTTCGCGCTACGTCATCGCCTCGGTCGAGGTCGCCAATGGCTATGAGCTCAACATCATCGCGGCCTGCGTCATCGGCGGTATTTCGATCGCTGGCGGCATCGGTTCGGTCGCGGGTGCCGTGCTCGGCGCACTGTTTCTCGGCATCATCTCGACGGCACTTCCGGTGATTAACATATCGCCCTTCTGGCAGATGGCGATCTCGGGCAGCGCCATCCTGCTTGCCGTGGTGCTCAACGCGCGCGGCGAGCGCAAGCAGGGCCGTATCATCCTGAGGAAGGCGGAAACGGCATGAGCGCGACCGACACCACTCCCGTCCCGCGACACATTCCCGACCGGCTCGACAAACCGCTCCGCTCGGCGATCCTCTCGTGGGAGGCGCTGCTTGTCGCGGTCGCGGTTGCGATCTTCATCGTCAACAGCTTTGCCTCACCTTATTTCCTCGACGTCTGGTCGCTCTCCGATCTGACCTTCAACTTCACCGAAAAGGGCCTGATCGCGCTCGCGATGGCGCTGCTTATCATATCGGGCGAGATAGACCTGTCCGTGGCGGCGATCATCGCACTTGCCTCGACCATGATGGGCATGGCGGCGCAGGTCGGTGTCGACACGCCAGGCCTTGTGCTGATCGGCGTCGGCGTTGGCCTTGCTTGCGGCGCCTTCAACGGTCTGCTGGTGACTGGCCTTGGCCTGCCGTCGATTGTCGTCACCATCGGCACGATGAGCTTGTTTCGCGGCACGGCCTTCATCATCCTCGGCGACCAGGCCTACAAGGGTTACCCTGCGTCCTTCGCCTTCTTCGGCCAGGGCTATGTCTGGTGGGTATTCTCGTTCGAGGTTGCACTGTTTGCGCTTGCGGCCGTCATCTACTGGTTCGTGCTGCACCGTACGAGTTTCGGTCGGCGCATCTTTGCGATTGGCAACAACGCAGTCGCGGCGCAGTTTTCCGGCCTGCGCGTCGGGCGGATCAAGTTCGTGCTCTTTTGCCTCACCGGTCTGATGTCAGGCATGGCGGCGGTGTTGATCACCTCCCGGCTCGGGTCGACGCGGCCTTCCATCGCGCAAGGCTATGAGCTCGAAGTCATCACCATGGTGGTGCTTGGTGGAGTGAGCATTCTCGGCGGCGCGGGTTCCATCTTGGGCGTGGTGCTGGCAGCCCTCATCATGGGGCTGGTCACTTTCGGTCTGGGTTTGCTCAACGTGCCCGGCATCGTCATGTCGATCTTCATCGGTCTGCTTCTGATCCTGGTCATCGCGCTGCCGATCCTTTGGGGCCGCTTCAGCAGGGGACGTCTGGCATGAGTGCCGAGAAATATGCCTTCAAGATGAAGTTTAAGGCAGGCATGAAGGCCGAGTACATCAAGCGCCATGACGAGATCTGGCCGGAGCTGGTGACGCTGCTGAGGGATGCCGGCGTTTCCGACTATTCGATCCATCTCGACGAGGAGGCCAACACGCTATTCGGCGTGTTGTGGCGTCGCGCGGACCACACAATGGATGCACTGCCGGACCATCCCGTCATGAAACGCTGGTGGGCGCATATGGCCGACATCATGGCCACCAAACCGGACAACGAGCCGCTCTCCGTGCCGCTGCAAACCGTCTTCCATATGAAATGACCAGGCCCAGCACCGTCGCCGTCATCGACATCGGCAAGACCAATGCCAAGGTGGCGCTGGTCGATCTCGAAACGCTGTCGGAAATCGCGGTTCGCCGCACGCCCAATGTCGTGGTCCGCGATGGCATCTACCCACACTTCGATTGCGAGGCGCTGTGGACGTTCATCAAGCGGAGCCTGGCCGACCTTCAGGGCGAGCGTCCGATCGACGCGATCTCGGTGACGACGCATGGCGCTACGGCCGCACTGCTCGCCGCCGATGGGGCGCTTGCCATGCCGATACTCGATTACGAGCATGATGGTCCCGACAGCCTTTCGGAAGAGTATGACGCAGCGCGTCCGCCCTTTGGCGAGACTGGTACGCCGCGCCTGCCGCTCGGGCTCAACCTCGGTGCGCAGCTGTTCTGGCAAGCCACGGCATTTCCTGACGATTTCGCGCTGGTTTCGACCATCGTCACCTATCCCCAGTATTGGGCGTTCCGCTTGTGCGGCGTGCTTGCCAACGAAACGACATCGCTGGGCTGCCATACCGATCTTTGGCAGCCGGCGAAGGGAACATGGTCGAGCCTGATCGACCGGATGGGCTGGCACCAGCGCATGGCGCCGGTGCGCAAGGCCGCCGACCTGCTCGGCACCGTCTTGCCAGACCTTGCCGAGGAAATCGGCATACGTCAGGACGCGCCGGTATTCTGCGGCATCCATGATTCAAACGCCTCGCTCTATCCGCATCTGCTCCAGCAGACCTCACCATTTTCGG
Source organism: Aminobacter sp. P4_D5 (assembly GCF_056401815.1). Lineage (NCBI taxonomy): Bacteria > Pseudomonadati > Pseudomonadota > Alphaproteobacteria > Hyphomicrobiales > Phyllobacteriaceae > Aminobacter > Aminobacter sp. P4_D5. The sequence goes on from NZ_JBFUIP010000018.1 coordinate 32,131, forward strand.
TGGTGTCGACCGGCACGTGGGTCGTCGTGCTCTCGGTTGGCGGTGCGCCCCAAAATCTTGATCCGGCGCGTGACTGTCTGGTCAACGTCGACGCGCTTGGTGAACCCGTCGCTTCCGCGCGCTTCATGGGCGGGCGAGAATTCTCGCTGTCTGTCGAGCCGGGCAGGGAGGATTGCGACGATACCGATCTGGCAGCGGTCCTCGCGGCCTCGGTGATGCTGCTACCTTCGGTCCAGCAGGGATCCGGCCCGTTTCCGAACCGACAGTCGTCCTGGCTGGGCGAGCCGCAATCGCCTGGCGAGCGCTTCGCAGCCGTGTCGCTCTATCTGGCGATGATGACGGCGATCTGTTTGGAGCTGACCGGTGCGGGCGGGCCGGTGATCGTCGAGGGGCCGTTTGCAAGAAACCGCGTCTATTGCACGATGCTTGCCGCAGCCACCGGCCGCAACGTGCTCTCCGGTTCCGGCAGTGCGACAGGCACAAGCCTGGGCGCGRCTTTGCTGGTAGCGCCCGATGCCGTCCGCCAGCCGGCGTTCCGGGCTGTGGACGCAACGGCCAACGAACCGCTGCGCGACTATTTCGAGGCCTGGCGGGCGCTGGTCGGCTAGATCAGCCACTCCGATAGCTTCGCCTTGCGGATATCCTGCAGCAGACGGACGAAGCCTTCGGCCTGATGGCTAGCCGTGAGGCGGCCTTTTTCGGCGGTGGCGATTGCAGCTTTGCCGACCACCCCATGCGGGTTGAGATCGCCGGCAATCCAGGAAAAGCCGTGCGGACCGTGCGGGCGCAACAGCTCGAATTCGCCCTCGGCGCGCTCGAAGCTCGAGTCGAAGTTCTCGGCTTTCGCCATGTCGACCAAATGGGGACGGAAATGCAGCATCAGCGACGTCTCGACGTCGCCGCCATGGATGCCGAGCTGGACCTCGCGCGGCGAATAGAGACCGTCGGGATGGCCGAAGCGACCCCAGCTCGAGCGCACCGACAGCGCGCCGAAACGGACGCGCAGCTCGCGTGAGACGATGCCCATCACCTCTTCATTGCCGCCGTGCGAGGTGACAAAGACGAATTTGCGTATTCCGGCGCGTGCGACGGATGCGCTGATCTCCGTCCAAGCGTCGACCAGGATGCTTGCCGGCAGGCTCAGCGTGCCCGGCGCGTAGATGTGCTCGTCGGATTTTCCGACGGCCTGGATGGGCAGGAAGCGGGCGTCCAGGTTTTCGGGAAGAAGGGCAAAAACCTCTGCCAGCATGCCCTCCATGATGGCGAGGTCGGTGGACACAGGCAGATGCGGGCCGTGCTGCTCGATGGCCGCGACGGGGACGACGGCGATTGTCCTTTCAGGGTCGATCGACGCGAAGTCGGCCGCCTTGAAGTCGCCCCACCAGACGCGTCGCTTCTGTTTCGTCACAATCAGACCTCGCCGATCAAACTCGCCTTGGACTGAATATGTCAGCGCAGCCTTTTTTGTAAGGGGTGCTACATCCGCACGCGCTCGGACTTGGGATCATACATCGGCTTGAGCGATGCTTCCGCCTTGAACCGTCCGCCGGCGATTTCGATCCCATAGGACGAGCCAAGCACATCGGCTTCGGTTTCGTTCTTGCTGGGGACATAACCGAGGCCGATGGCGCCGCCGAGATAGTGGCCATAGTTGCCCGATGTGATCGTGCCGACGATTTTGCCGTCGCGGACAATGGCCTCGTTGTGGAAAAGCAGGGGCTCAGGATCGGTGAGACGGAATTGCACGAGGCGGCGGTCGAGGCCGGCCTCCTTCTTGCGCAGGACGGCATCACGGCCGAGGAAATCGCCTTTTGCCGTCTTCACCGCAAAGCCGAGGCCGGCTTCCAGCACATGGTCCTCGTCGGTGATGTCGTGGCCGAAATGGCGGAAGGCTTTTTCGATGCGGCAGGAATCGAGCGTGTGCAGACCACAGAGTTTCAAGCCCATGTCCGCACCGGCTTCCTCGATGGCTTCGAAGACATGGGCGGTTTGGTCGGTCGAGATATAAAGCTCCCAGCCGAGTTCGCCGACATAGGTGACCCGATGGGCGCGGGCGAGGCCCATGCCGATTTCAATCTCCTGAAATGTTCCGAACGGGTTGTTCTCATTTGAGAAATCGTTGGGGCTGACCTTCTGGATCAGTTCCCGAGACTTTGGCCCCATCAAGCACAATACGCTTTCAGAAGCGGTGACATCGGTGATGACGACGAATTCGTCGGCCAGATGTTTCCTGAACCACGCGAGGTCGCGTTGCAGCGTGGCGCCGGGAACGACGGCGAGGAAGGCGGACGCCGACAGCCGCGAGACGGTGAGGTCGCTTTCGATGCCGCCGCGCTGGTTGAGCATCTGCGTGTAGACGATCTTGCCCGGCGCGACGTCCATGTCGTTGGCGCAGAGTTTTTGCAGGAAGGTGAGCGCGTCGCGGCCCTCGATGCGGATCTTGCCGAAGGACGTCATGTCGAACAGGCCGACGCCGTTCCGTACGGCGAGGTGCTCGGCGCGCTGGTTGTCGAACCAGTTCTGCCGCTTCCACGAATAGTGATACTCGCGCTCCTGGCCCTCTCTTGCGAACCAGTTGGCGCGCTCCCAGCCGGCGACCTCGCCGAACACCGCGCCCCGCGCTTTCAGGTGCTCGTGGAGGGGGGATCGCCTGACGTTCCGCGAGGTCGCCATCTGGCGGTAAGGGAAGTGATCGGCGTAAAGCAGACCGAGCGTCTCCGACACACGCTCCTTGAGGTAACGACGGTTCTTCTGGAATGGCTGGGCGCGGCGGATATCGACCTCCCACAGGTCGAACGGCGCTTCTCCGTCATGAATCCATTGCGCCAGCGCCATGCCGGCGCCGCCGGAGGAGACGATGCCGATCGAATTGTAGCCCGCGGCCACCCAGTAGCCGCGCACTTCCGGTGCTTCGCCGAGATAATAGCGGTCGTCAGGCGTGAAGCTTTCGGGGCCGTTGAAGAAGGTATGAATGCCGGCGGTTTCCAGCATCGGCATGCGGTTCACGCCCATTTCGAGGATCGGCGCGAAGTGATCCATGTCTTCCGGTAACTGGTCGAAGCAGAAATCCTCGCGGATGCCGTCCATGCCCCATGGCTTGGCGACCGGCTCGAAGGCGCCGAGCATCATCTTGCCCGCGTCTTCCTTGTAGTAGGCGCATTCGTCGGGCACGCGCAGCACCGGCAGGCGGCCAAGGCCCTTTATCGCCTCGGTGACGAGGTAAAAATGTTCGCAGGCGTGCAGCGGGATGGTGACGCCGTTCTGGGCGCCCAGTTCGCGCGCCCACATGCCGGCGCAGTTGATGACGATGTCGGTCTCGATGGTGCCTTGTTCGCCGCCTTGCGCCCAGGAAACACCCGAGACGCGACCATCCCTGGTGTGAACCTTTGATACCTTGACGTTTTCGACGATTTTGGCGCCGCGCTGGCGAGCGCCTTTGGCCAAGGCCATCGCAATATTCGCCGGGTCGCACTGGCCGTCGAGCGGCAAATGCACCGCGCCAACCACGTCAGACACGTTGAGATGCGGGTACATCTCCTTGACTTCGCTAGGCGAAATCTCGCGCACGTCGACATTGAACGCGCGCGCCAGGGAGGCTTGGCGATAGATCTCGTGCTTGCGCTCCTCGGTCAGCGCCACCGTGATCGAGCCGACCTGGCGCATGCCGGTGGCCACGCCGGTTTCGGCCTCGAGCTTGACGTAGAGGTCGGCCGAATATTTGGCGAGCCGTGTCATGTTCTGCGAGGCGCGCAACTGCCCGATCAATCCCGCCGCGTGCCATGTCGTGCCTGAGGTGAGCTGCTTGCGCTCCAAAAGCACGATATCGGTCCAGCCAAGCTTCGCCAGATGATAGGCGACTGAGCAGCCTGATACACCGCCGCCGATGATGACGGCGCGGGCACGGGCGGGAAGTCCGGTCATGCAGCAGATCTCTCGTAGCTGGTGGCGAAGCGCCTCAGGCGGCCGGCGGCTTCCTTGAGGACTTCGTCGGGCTGGCACAGACTGACGCGGATGTGGCCTGCGGCGGCATCGCCGAAGCTTATGCCCGGCATGACGGCGACCTTCTCTGCTTCAAGCAGGTCCCAGGCGAACTTCTCGCAATCCGGCTCAATGGCACTGATATCGAGCATGACATACATGCCGCCCTCTGAGCCGCGCACGGTGACATTGTTGAGCCCGCGCACCTCGTTGATGAACAGGTTGCGGCGGTCGGCATAGGTTTTGGCRATGTTCTGGACGCCGTAGTCCTTCTCCAGCGCCTCGATCGCAGCGCGGCTGACAAAATCGGTCAGGCCGTAGGTGGTCACAAGGTTGAGGTTGATGACCAGCGAAACGAGATCGGCCGGCGCGGTCAGCCAGCCGATGCGCCAGCCGGTCATGCCGTGGCTCTTCGACATCGAGTTGATGACCAGCGTGCGTTCGGCCATGCCGGGCAGGGCGCGCGGGGAAACGTGCTCACCGCCGCCGAGTGTCCAGTAGACCTCGTCGGAGAGCAGCCACAGGTCGTGGCGGACGCAAAGCTCGGCGATGTCTTCGAGGCACCTGCGGGAATAGACAGCACCTGTCGGATTGTTGGGCGTGTTGATCAGGATCGAGCGCGTGTTGGGCTTGAGCGTTTTTTCGATGTCGGCAGCACGCGGTTGGAAGCCATCTGATGCCTGCGCTTCTACGACGGTGTAGCTGGCGCCGGCCGCGCGGAAAGTCCCAGGATAAGTGGCGTAATAGGGCGCAACAACGATGGCATGGTCACCTGGATCATGCGTTGCCTGCACGGCCGCATAGAGCGCGGCCTGGCCGCCGGGGGTGGCGATGATCTCGGAAAGGGCGGTGTCGATGCCGGTACAGCGGGTCGAAGCCCTCGCCATCGCGGCACGCAGCCGCGGCAGGCCGGGAAGCTGGGTATAATGATGGAAGCCAGCACGAACGGCGGCGACACATGCCTCGACGGTTTCGCTCGGCGTGTCGAAGTCATGGTCGCCGACCGACAGCATAATGATGTCTTCGCCAGCCTGCTGACGCGTCATGGCGGCGAAATGCACCTCCCAGCCATCCTTGCCTGAGGGAACGATGCCGGAAATGCGCGATGAGGGTTTGGGCATGTCAGGCTCCCACGTCCATGAGGGTCGCAAGACGGGCGAGCGTCAGCCTGCTGGAACTGTCGAGTCGGGACGTCAGCGCGCCGTAGCCAGAAACAGAAGGATGAGGTGTGCCACCGGCATGATTGTGCGTGGCGGTGATGACAAGCACCTGCGTGCCTGCGGCCTCGGCCGCCTGGATGCCGGCCGGTGCGTCCTCGAACACCAGGCAGTCCTGCGGCTTGGCGCCGAGCCGCTCGGCGCCAAGCAGGAAGCAGTCGGGCGCAGGCTTGCCGTTGGCAACGTCTTCACCTGTCACCATCAGTCGCGGAATGGGCAGGCCGGCCGCTTCAAGCCTGCGGATCGCCAACCTGCGGGGCGCTGACGTCACAATTGCCCAGCGTTCGGCGGGCAGCGTGTTGAGAAAGGCGGATGCGCCGTCGATGGGTTCGATGCCGTCGACGTCGTCGAATTCGGCCTGCGTTAACTCCTCGATCTCGGTCATCAGGTCGATGCCCGGCAGGTTCAGCCGGCTGATGGTCTCGTATGCGCGAACACCGTGAATAGTCGGCAGGAAGGTTTCCACGTCGAGCCCATGTTTGATCGCCCAGGCGGTCCAGACGCGTTCTGTGGAGGCAATCGAGCTCAGGATCGTGCCGTCCATGTCGAACATGAAGGCGCCAAAGGCCCGATCGGGGAAGGGAAGTGTCATTAGGAGCGGAGCCTTTCGTTTTCGGGATCCCACAAGGGCTTGTCTTCCTGGACCGTCGCCTTGAAGCGCTCGCCGAAAATCTCGACTTCCACATCAGTGCCGGGCGCGGCCAGATCGGCCCGCAGCATGCCCAGCGCAATCGATTTGTCCACCCTGTGGCCCCAGCCTCCTGACGTGGTCTCACCGACAATCTGGCCATTGTGCCAGAGCGTCGACATGTAGGGCGCGTCGCAGTCGTCTGGATTGTCGATGACAAGCGTGACGAAACGCTTCTTCGCCCCCTGCTGCTTCTCGCTGAGCAGGGCCGCCTTGCCGCGAAATTCCGGCTTGTCCCATTTGACGAAGCGCTCGAGACCGCCTTGCAGAATGGTGTAGTCGGTCGACAGATCGCCCTTCCAGGCGCGGTAGCCTTTTTCGAGCCTGAGCGAATCGAGAGCGAACATGCCGAAGGGTTTCAGGCCGTGTTTCTGGCCAGAAGCCCAGACGGCATCGAAGATGGCTGCGGTATCGGCGACCTTGGTGTGGATTTCCCAACCAAGCTCGCCGGCGAAGGAAACGCGGACCAGCTTGGCCCAGCGGCCGGCGATGGTGGTTTCCTGATGTGTCAGCCATGGCTTGGAAAGATCAGCTTCGCAGACTTCGACCAGGATTTTCCGCGAGTTCGGGCCGGCGAGGATCTGCGCAGAGAATTCCTCGGTGCGGTCGATCAGCTTGAACGCGGCATCGGCCGGCATATGCGATTTCAGCCATTCGAAGTCGTGCCACTGGGCGATGGCCGCCGTGATCAGTGTCATCAGGTTTTCGGAATGGCGCACGACCGACATTTCGGTGACGATACGGCCGTGATCGTCGGCGAAATAAGCAAGGCCGATACGCCCGACCTTGGGCACGGCACCTGTGATCTGCTCGTCCAGCCACGCGGCGGCACCAGGGCCGTCGAGATTGAAGCGGCTGAAGCCGGGCAGGTCGAGAATGCCGGCGGCATCGCGCACGGCAAGGCATTCCTCGCGAATGCGCTTTTCCCATGGACCTGAGCGGGCGAAAGTCTGCGTCGACTGCTCGGACAGGTCATCGCCCGGCTTTGCGTACCACGTAGCGCGTTCCCAGCCATTGTAGGCGTTGAATTGCGCGCCGAGTGCTGCGATCCGGTCGTGGACGGGCGAAAGCTTGCGGCTGCGCCCCGCCGGCCAGGCATGGCGGGGGAAGTGGATGGCGTATTCGTGGCCGTAGACCTCCATGCCCTTGGCGACCGCGTAGTCGGGGGCCGAGGCGAAAGAAGTGAAACGGCGCGGGTCGCACGACCACATGTCCCACTCGGTCTCGCCCTTGGTCACCCATTCGGCAAGGACTTTGCCGGCGCCACCTGCCTGGGCTATGCCGAAGGTGAAGACGCAGGCCTCGAAGGCGTTGGGTACGCCTGGCATGGGGCCGATCAGCGGGTTGCCGTCAGGCGCGTAGGGGATCGGCCCGTTGATGACCTTGGACAGGCCGGCGGTGCCGAGGATCGGCACGCGCGCGATGGCGTCGTTGAGATAGTGTTCGAGCCGGTCGAGATCGTCGGGATAAAGCTGGAAGGAGAAATCCGCCGGCATGGGATCGCCCGGTGTGGCCCAGTGCGCTCGGCAGTTGCGCTCATAGGGGCCAAGGTTCATGCCGTTCTTTTCCTGGCGCAGATAGTAGGATGTGTCGACGTCGCGCAGCAGCGGCAGTTTGTTGCCCACTTCGCGCGACCACGCGGCGAGCTCCGGGATTTCGTCGAACAGGATATATTGATGGCTCATCACCATCATCGGCACGTCGCGGCCGAACATCTTTCCGACCTCGGCGGCGCGATAGCCTGCAGCGTTGACCACTTTTTCGCAGCGGATTTCGCCTTGCCCAGTGACCACCACCCATTCGTCGTTCTCGCGGCGCACCGATAGCACCGGACAGAAGCGGATGATCTTGGCACCCATATCTCGCGCGCCCTTGGCCAGCGCCTGGGTCAGCTGCGCGGGATCGATGTCGCCGTCGTTGGGGTCATAGAGCGCGCCCTTGAGGTCGTGCGTTTCGATGAATGGGTAGCGCGCCTTGATGTCGTCGACGCCGACCACCTCGATGTCCATGCCCTGGTAGCGGCCCATGCCCTTGGCGCGCTGGAATTCCTGCATGCGCTCCTTGCTGTGAGCAAGGCGCAGCGAGCCGGTGACATGGTAGTTCATCGGATAATCGACTTCGGCCGCCAGCCCGCGATAAAGCTCGGTCGAATAACGCTGCATATTCATCAGCGACCAGGACGACGAAAAGGTCGGTACGTTGCCGGCGGCGTGCCAGGTCGAACCCGAGGTCAGCTCGTTCTTTTCGAGCAGGACGCAATCGGTCCAGCCTGCCTTGGCGAGGTGATAGAGCGAGGAGACGCCGACCGCGCCTCCGCCGATGATCACCACGCGCGCCGTGCTCGGCAAATCAGCCATGTCTTCCTCCCTGCGTGCGATCAATAGACGGGTGGCGATACAACCCAGATGACCACCGCCGGCACAAATCCCGGGTTCCTCCACCGGAACGGCTTGTGGTCGAAGCGAAAGCTGTCGCCTGCGCCCAGCCTGTGCCACGTGCCGTCGATCTCGATGTCGAAGCTGCCTGAAACGACGTAACCGGCTTCCTCGGTCGGTCGCGATGCCGGTTCGCGCAACTCGGCGCCCGGGGCGAAGATCGAGCGGAGCATTTCGAAGCTTCCGCCGAGATCGGGCGACAATAGCTCTTCCACCAGGCCGGAATCGCTTGTGCCAAGCTTGCGGCGGCGCCCAGCCCGGACGATCACGCCGCGCTCGGCTTCGACGGGCGCTTCATGGGCGAAGAACAGGCTGACCGGCACGCCGAACAGTTCGGCGAAAGCCCTGAGGTCGCCGATCGAGGGTATCGACAGTCCGCGCTCGACCTGGCTGACCCAGCCGACTGAACGTCCGAGTTYCAAGGCGATCTCAGTCAGCGTCAGCCCACGCGATTTGCGCAATGCGCGCAAATCGTTGGCGAGCAGGTCGCTGGCAATCTCTCTTTCCTTACGCGCCAAGGTGGTTATGGGACTCAATCGCGTTCTCTCGTGAAATTTTGTCTACAGATTTCATGGGACGGCATCTCCATGAAAATTTCAAGCACATTTTCATGGAACAGCAAGTTTCTCTTGCGAGACTCTTGGCGAGAGTGCAAAGGCTCGGTTCGGACGGGCGGTGAGGGGCGTTCCGACAAGATCGATGCCATAGGGACAGCTGATGCTGGCACCGGACCAAAAACCGCAAAAGTTCGATGAGACCGATATCGTCGACGAAGCGATCATTTCGCGCCGCTCGGTGCGCGCTTTCTTGCCGACGCCTGTCGACGAGGCCGTCATTCGCGACATCCTCGACGTTGCCGCGCGTGCGCCCTCGGGCACCAACATGCAGCCGTGGAAGGTCTATGTGACCTCCGGCGAGACCCTGCAGCGTATCGGCGATGTGATCCTGAATTCAGGCGTGCGCGCCGAAAAGGCTGTCTGGGACGAGTACAAATATTATCCTGACCAGTTTTTCGAGCCTTATCTCGGCCGTCGCCGCGCCAATGGCTTCGGGCTCTACAGCGCGCTCGGTATCGGCCGGCGCGACGTCGACCGCATGCGCGCCCAGCACGACCGCAACTTCGTGTTCTTCGATGCGCCCGTCGGCATGATCTTCACCATCGATCGCCGGCTCAACCAGGGCTCGTGGATCGACTACGGCATGTTCTTGCAGAACATCATGATCGCTGCGCGGGCGCGGGGATTGCACACCTGCCCGCAGGCGGCGTTCGCGCCCTATCACCGCCAAATCAGGCCGGTGCTCGGCATCCCCGAAGAAGAGGTCGTGGTCTGCGGCATGGCGCTCGGCCATGAAGACACGTCGAAGCCCGAGAGCACCTTCCGCACCGATCGGGCGCCGCTGGAAGAGTGGGTTCAGTTTTTGAAGTGAGGCGAGGTCAGGTGCTCGTCCGTTTGCTGAAATAAGCGCAGCATTCCATTTCGACCTGTGCGCCGAGCGCCAGACCGTTCACGCCAAATGCCGAGCGCGCAGGCAAGCGGTCCGGGTCGAAATAGCCGATATAAACTTTGTTGAAGTCGGCCCACTTGGACATGTCGGCGAGCATGATCGTGCACTTGAACACGTCGGCGAAGCCGAGCCCGTTTTCCCTAAGCACGATGGCAATGTTCTCCATCGTCTGGCGCGCTTCCGCTTCCATGCCGTCGGACACGAGTTCGAGTGTTCCCGGGCAGTTGCCCAGCGCGCCCGAGAGATAAAGAATGTCGCCAACGCGCACAGCCTGGCCGAACGGCAGCTTGAGGGTCTTGGCGTCAGGCGAATTGATGAATTCCATCGTCGTTTCCTCCCTCAGGACATGTTGCTCAAACTGCTGGGTGATCAGCGCACCTCGTAGCCAACTTCGTCCGAGGCGTGGCACAGCATCTTCCAGAACGAGCGGGCGAACGAGCGGAAGACGTAGAGGTCAAAGTTGTCGGGTCCGCTGCGCTGGATCTGGGTGAAGATGTCGTGATGGGTTGTCGAGATGCCTGACCCTTGCGGGAAGGCGGCGAGCGCAAAATCGATAGCGAAGAGTTTTGCCAAGACCCATTCCGCCTTTGCTCCGGTGATGCGGAGTGCCGTACGGCCATGCGACAGGTCGGTGACGGTTCCGACCGTGGAGGCGACCTTGCCGGCTAAGGTCGTGTCCAATCCCTCCGACGTATCGGTGACCAGGAATTTGCCCGGCGCGAAACCGAAGGCAGCGTATCGTTCCGATGACGCACCAGCGCCAGCGCCGTCGGCCAGCTTGAGGCCGGTGATCGAGCTGATCGCTGCCATCAGCTTCTTTTCCTCGCCCGGCCAGGCCGCGAGCTGGACGATGGAGCCCGGTGCGATCTCCGAAAGGGTCACGCCGACACCATCGACGAAATTGCCGTGGGAGCCGGGCCGGAACACGGGTTCGAGCGGTGAAAGCTGCTCAACCATGCATGCGCTTCCCTTCGGGGTCGAAGAAATGGTGACTGACGATCTCGACCGGCCCGAAGCGGTTGCGCAGCGGATCGGAAACATGGGCGCGCTTGCCGTGACGCGACTTGCCGCCGGAAACCAGCGCCAGCGCGATATATTTACCAAGCGCGGGCGAGAAGCAGGCAGCGGTGATGTGCCCGAGCGAGCCATGCGGGTTTTCGGTGTCGATCTCCGCCACGATATGGGCGCCGCCATTGAGCGGACGATTGTCGAGCGAGATCAGGCCGACCAGTTCGAGACGGCCTGAGGCGACGAGGCCTTCGCGGTCCATCATCGCCGAGCCGATGAAGGGCTTTTTCTTCGACAGCATCCAGCCAAGATGCAGGTCGCGCGCCGAGGTGCGGCCATCGATCTCGGCACCGGTGACGTGGCCCTTTTCGATGCGCATCGTGCCCAGCGCCTCAAGCCCGTAGGGCACCATGCCGAACGGCTTGCCGGCCTCGATCAGCGCTTCCCAGACGTGGGTGCCGTGGCCGGCACCTGAATAGACCTCGAAGGCCATCTCTCCGGAGAAGGACAGGCGGCAGATCATGACGGGCGCGCCTGCGATCTCGCCATGGACAATGCCCATGAAGGGCAACGCCTCGTTGTCCACCGAGGTACCGGTGACGCAGGATGCGAGGATTTCACGCGCCTTGGGGCCGCCGATGGCCGCACCCGCCCACTGGTCGGTGACCGAGGTCAGGTGCACCTTGAGTTCGGGCCAGACGACGTCGAGGAAATATTCGAGATGCTGCATGACCTTGCCGGCATTGGCCGTGGTCGTGGTCATCAGGAAATCATGCTCGCCAAGCCGCCAGGTGGTGCCGTCGTCAAAGGCGAGGCCGTCCTCGCGCAGCATCAGGCCATAGCGCGCCTTGCCAACGGGCAGCGTCGAAAAGAGGTTGGAGTAGACGCGGTCGAGGAATTCGGCGGCGTCAGGGCCTTGCACGGCGATCTTGCCGAGTGTCGACACATCGACGATGCCAGCGGTTTGGCGGGTCGTCTGCGCTTCTCTGACATAGGCCTGTTCGATGGTCTCGCCCGGCTCGCCATAGATCATCGGACGATGCCACAGGCCGGCCGAATACATCGTCGCACCATTTTCGAGGTGCCAGTCGTGCATCGGCGTCAGCCGGTCGGGCTTGAGGTCGCCGAAGCGCTCGGCGGCAAGCGAGCCGACGGAGACCGGCGCGTAGGGGGGCCTAAAGCGCGTCGTGCCGACTTCGGGGATCGGCTTGCCCACAGCCTCGGCCATGATGGCGAGGCCCGGTACGTTGGAGCCCTTGCCCTGGTCGGTCGCCATGCCAAGCGTGGTGTAGCGCTTGAGGTGCTCGACTGAGACAAAGCCTTCGAGATGGGCAAGGCGAACGTCGTCAGCGGTCACGTCATGCTGGAAATCGACAAAGGCCTTGCCCCTGGCCCTGATCTCGAAGACCGGCGCGGGGCGCGGGTCGAGCGCTGCCGGCTCAACATCGGGCAATGTTCCGTTCTCAAGAGCAGGCTGCCCGGCGGCCTTGCGACCAGCTGCAGTACCTTCGGAAATGGCTTCGGCTGTCGAGAATGTGCCGTTAAATGCCCCCGCGCCGCACCAGCCTTTGCCAGCTTCCGGTGGCAGGAAGGCCTGCAGATCGTCGTCCCAGATTGGTCGCGCGCCGGCCTGGCTGGCGAGATGAATGGTTGGGGTCCAGCCGCCCGAGACGATCAAGCAATCGGCCGCGATGTTGCGCGTGCTGCCGGGTAATACGCCGGCGGCGATGGAAAAGGGCGCCAGCTTCACGCCTGTCAGCTTCTTGCCGCCTTCGGTGCCGATTACCGCATGGCCGGTGAGCAGTTCGGCGCCGCATGCCTGCGCGAGCTTGCGGCAGGCTTCAGAGATGTCCTGGCGCAGGTCGGCGATGGCGACGATGGTGACGCCTGCCTTGTTGAGAGCGGCGGCAGCGCGATAGGCGCTGTCATTGTTGGCGAAGACGGCGATCTTGTCGCCCGGCACAACGCCATACTGGTTGGCGTAGCGCATGGCGGCACTGGCCATCATCACGCTTGGCCGGTCATTGCCCGGAAACACCAGAGGCCGCTCAAAGGCGCCGGTGGCGAGCACGACATTCTTCGCCCGAATGGTCCAGTGGCGATGACGCGGCGCGCCCTTCGAGGAAGATGCCTTGTGATCTCCGACGCGTTCGATGGCGGCCAGCGTGTTGCCGTCGTAGTCGCCCCAGACGGTGGTGCGCTTGAGCAGGCGGACGTTGTCATGGTCCCTGAGCTCGCCGACGATGTCCGATGCCCATGCGGCGGCCGGCTCGCCATCGATGGTCTCGCCGGACCAATTGGCCGAGCCGCCGAAAGACGGGTCTAGTTCTGCGAGGATGACGCGCGCGCCCGATGTGGCGGCCTCGCGTGCCGCGGCAAGGCCGGCGGGGCCGGAGCCAACGACAAGCACGTCGCAGAATGCATTCATGCGCTCATAGCGGGATGGATCGGGGGTATGGCCAGCGCGACCGAGACCCGCCGCGCGGCGGATGATCTTTTCGCAGAGCATCCAGAACCGGGTGCCTTTGAGCGGACCGATCACCGGTCCCATGAAGGTCTTGTAATAGAAGCCGGCCGAGATGAACTTGCCACCGAGCTGGTTCACCGCGCTGACATCATAAGCGAGCGAGGGGAAACGGTTTTGGCTGACGGCGACGAGGCCGTCATGGATCTCGACCATTGTGGCCGCAGTGTTGGGTTCGCGCACGTCGCCGCGCAGCACCGTCACCAGCGCGTTGGGCTCGTCGATGCCTGCGGTCAGAACTCCGCGYGGGCGATGGTACTTGAACGAGCGGCCGAACAGCGAAACGCCGTTGGCAAGCAGCGCCGAGGCAAGGGTGTCGCCTTGATGCCCGGCATAGGCAGTGCCGTCGAAGGTGAAGCGGATGGTGCGCAGACGATCGATGCGGCCGGCCGATGGCGTGCGGCGCGGGCTCATGACTTGCCTCCCGTCTTGCGGCGCCCATGCGTAGGCGCGCCATGTTCGCGAGCAAAGCGCACGCTTGATATGTCATGGGTCAGCGTGTCGCGCACGACGGCAAGATGCGCGCGACAGCCGCCGGCATGCTGCCAGATCTCGTTGTGCGCCCCCGCCGGGTTCAGCCGGTCATAGACGTATGCGTTCCAGGCCTCGGGATCGGTCGAGGTCGGGTCGGGGCGTTTGCGGTTGCCGTCGCCTTGATAGGCGAATTCGGAGACATCGCGCGGACCGCAATAGGGACAGGTGATCAGCATGAGTACTTAACCTAATGCAACCGTGGCGTCGGGCCCTGGCCCTTGTCGTCGATGACGGTGCCACGGCTGAAACGGTCGAGCGTGAATGGCGCGTTCAACTCGTGCGGCGCGTCCCTGGCGATGGTGTGGGCGAAGCAGAAGCCGGAGGCGGGCGTTGCCTTGAAGCCGCCGTAGCACCAACCGCAATTCAGATATATGCCGGGCAGGGGGCCAGCGGTGATGATCGGCGAGCCATCCATCGACATGTCGCAGACCCCACCCCATGACCGCAGCACGCGCACCGGCGCAAGACTTGGGAACAGCGCGACCATCTCGCTCATCACCTCTTCGACGATGGGCAGGTTGCCGCGCTGGGCATAGGAATTGTAGCCGTCGAGGTCGCCGCCATAGATGAGACCGCCCTTGTCGGACTGGCCGACGTAGAAATGGCCCATGCCGAAGGTGAGCACCGTGTCGAGGAAGGGTTTTAGCGATTCCGACACGAAGGCCTGCAGCACCTGGCTCTCGATTGGCATCTTGTCGATGCCTGCGAGTTGCATCACGCGGCCCGTGCTGCCGGCAACGGCGACCGCCACCTTCCTGGCCCGGATCTCGCCTCGGTTTGTCGCAACGCCAACCACGCGGTCGCCATCGCGGAGAAACCCGGTGACTTCGCAATTTTCGATGATGTCGACGCCGCGCCGGTCGGCACCTCGGGCATAACCCCAGGCGACAGCATCATGACGGGCGGTGCCGGCACGTTCCTGCATCAGCCCGCCTATGATCGGGAAACGCGCCGACTGCGACATGTCGAGGCCTGGAACTCGGCGGCCGATCTKGGTCGGGGTCATCAGTTCAGCATCGACGCCGAGATGGCGCATGGCGTTGCCCTTGCGCGCGAGATCGTCGAGCTGGCCGGGTGTGTGGGCCAGGTTGAGCACGCCGCGCTGGGAAAACATCACATTGTAGTTGAGGTCGTGGGACAGGTTCTCCCACATCTTCATCGAGTGTTCGTAGAAACGCGTGTTCTGCGGCAGCAGGTAGTTGGAGCGGATGGCAGTGGTGTTGCGGCCGACATTGCCGGAGCCGAGATAGCCCTTTTCAAGCACCGCCACATTGGTGATGCCGTGCTCCTTGGCGAGATAGTAGGCGGTCGACAGCCCATGTCCGCCCCCACCAATGATCACCACGTCATAAGTTGCCTTGGGGCTTGGCTTGCGCCAAGCCGGCTTCCAGTCGCGGTTTCCGCTGAGCGCGTTCTTGAGAAGCGAAAAGGCCGAATATTCCGCCATCCTGCAAATCATCCTTTGGGCTGTGTGCGGACACTATAGGCAGCTTCTCCAGATCAAAGCCAATATTCCGCCATTGCCTTTCGTTAGGCCGACTTTTGAATCGCCCGGTCTAGCCCCCGACTTGCCCGGGTGGATCAGCATCTTTATCAATGGCGCGCCTTGCCAATTGGCAAACAGACCGAGAGTCGCTGACAAATCATGTTTTTCTCCGCAGTCCGGCGCATCGGCGTCACCCTGTTCATCCTTGCCGCGGCGCTTTTCTCGCAGGYGGTCGCGCAGGATCTCGGCAAGTCGCCAACCGGCGTGATCGCCGACCAGCAGGAGGTCATCGCCGGCCTCTCCAGCAAGGTCGACGCGCTGCAAAAGAAGGTGGAAGAGAATTCGGAAGATGATGCCGGACTGGTCGATATCCGCCTTCAGCTCGAGGAATTGTCACGCAGTTTGCTGCAAAGCGCCGTCGCCTTTCGTCCGCGCATTGCCGAGATCAACGCGCGCCTGGAGCAGCTGGGCAAACCGCCGGCTGAAGGCAAGCCGCCTGAAGCTGCTGTCGTCATCAGCGAGCGCGAAAGCCTGACCGCTGAAAAAGCCGAGATCAATGCGGTGCTCGGTGTTGCCGAGAACCTCTCGATCCGGATCAACAAGCTCAACGGCCAGATCACCGAAATACGCCGCGATTTGTTCCAGAATCTTTTGACCAAACGCTACGAAATCAACTTTGCCTTGGCCTTCGAGGTGATGCAGGCCTTCAAGGCCGAGATGACCGATCTCTACAGCACCGTCTCGTCCTGGGTCCGCTTCGTCGTCAGTTTCAAGCTCAAGTCGATGCTGGCCGCGACCTTTTTTGCCCTGGCCGCCGCCGCCGTCATCATCATAGGCGGACGGCGCATGTTCGGCCGGCTTTTCGAGGCTGACGCCAGGGTCGAGGAGCCGTCCTATCTCAGCAGGCTTTCGGTGGCCTTCTGGTCGACTCTGATGCAGACGTCGGCGCTCGTCGTCTTCCTCGGTGTTACCTACTTTTTGTTCGACTATTTTGCGGTGCTGCGCGGCGACATCGGCTCGATGCTGTCGTCACTGTTCTACGTCATCGCCGTTGTCTTCTTCGTCTCGCGGCTGGGTATGGCGGTGCTGTCGCCCAAGCTGCCCAACTGGCGGCTGATCCCGGTCGAGAGCCGTGCCGCGCGCTGGCTCATGCTGCTGATCATCGCCACCGCCTTGTTCACCGGCCTCGATTACTTCTTGAGTTCGGTCTACCAGGTGCTCGGATCGCCGGTCGCACTTACTGTCGGCGAAGCACTCGCATCGACCGTCATCATCGGCGTGCTTGTCGTTCTGATTGGCCTGGTCAAGCCGTTCGTCGGCGAAGATGGCCATCCGAAGCCTTGGCCCCGTCTGATCCGGTACGTGCTGCTTACGTTAGGCGGGGTCACCATAGTGGCGGCCTTGCTGGGCTATATCGGTCTGGCGCGCTTTGTCTCGCAGCAGATCGTCGTTACCGGGGCAATCCTTGCCACCATGTATATCGGCTTCCTGTCGTCGCAGGCGATCAACGAGGAAGACGCCTTCATCAAGACGACGGTCGGCCGGCGTATCAAGAGGATGTTCACGCTTGATGACACGACGCTCGACCAGCTTGGGCTTGTATTCAGTATCATCATCAACCTTCTGGTGCTGGTCGTCGGGGTGCCGCTGATCCTGTTCCAGTGGGGCTTCCAGCCGGGCGACATGGTCACCTGGCTCTACCGGATCGGCGCCGGTTTCCAGATCGGCAGCTTCACTTTCTCGCCGGTCGGCATCCTCTCGGGCATCCTCGTATTCGCGATCGGCTATTTCCTGACGCGCTGGTTCCAGGGCTGGCTCGACGGTTCGGTGATGGCGCGCGGCAAGGTCGACGCCGGCGTGCGCAACTCGATCCGCACGGCCGTGGGCTATGCGGGCTTGGCGCTGGCGGGTCTGATAGCGATCTCGGCCGCAGGCCTCGATCTATCGAACCTGGCCCTGGTCGCCGGTGCTCTCTCCCTCGGTATCGGTTTCGGCCTGCAGAACGTCGTCTCCAACTTCGTCTCGGGCCTGATCCTGCTGGCCGAGCGGCCGTTCAAGGTCGGCGACTGGATCGTGGCGGGTGCCGTATCGGGCACCGTCAAGAAGATCAGCGTGCGCGCAACAGAGATCGAGACCTTCCAGCGCCAGTCGGTCATCCTGCCAAACTCGGAACTGATCAACAGTGCGGTCGGCAACTGGACCCATCGCAACAAGCTCGGACGCGTCGACATCAAGGTCGGCGTCGCCTACGACAGCGACGCCAAGCGGGCGCATGAAATCATGCTCGACGTCGTGCGTTCGCATCCGATGATTCTGAAGAACCCGGAACCCTTCGTGCTGTTCGCCAATTTTGGCCCAACCGCGCTGGAGTTTGAGATCAGGTTCTTCCTTGCCGACCTTCTGGGCAGCAACACTGTCCAGAACGACGTCCGTTTTGCTGTCATCGAGGCGTTTGGGCGTGCGCATATCGATATCCCATCGACGCCGCGCGCTCATGATGCCAAGCCTGCCGAGAAATGGCCGGCCGACGACGAGCAGGTTGAAGCCCAAGTGGCGGAAGTGGAAGAAGYACGCAGCAAGCGTGCTGCCGAAGCCACCGCTGGACGCAAGCCTGGAAGATCCAAAAAGCCCGATCCGGAATAAGTACGACGCGCGTAAAGCAATTGTGGCATGAACAAGGCATTCAGTTGCCGTTCAGCTTCGGACTCATATAAGCTCCCTTGCAAACGGCGAGAATGCCTTGCGAAAATGAACAGGGGCGGTGGAAACACCGAGTGCAGAATGAACAGGTTTCTTGTCGCCTCAGGAGCGCTCTTCCTGGCCATGTCGGGCGCGGCGTATGCCGCGAGCGCGGTTAACCTCGACTCCGAGCCGCGTACACTGATCGTCACGGAAGGCGGTTCCAAGACGGAACTCGCACTTGCCGCTGGCGAAACCGTTGAGTTCTGCTCGGACGGCTGCTTCGTGACGATGCCCAATGGCGACCGCGAAGCGTTGACCGGTGCGGAAACAGTAGAGATTTCGGGCGGCGTTGCTCGCATCAAGTAAGTTCGCGCGACAACTCTTGCGAATTGATCGAAGAGGCCGAGAGAACGCCCGGCCTTTTCTGTTGTCTGCTAACACTTGCTTAAGCATGACTGATAATATGCACGGCGCGCGCGTCGCATTCGGCGGCCATTTTAACCATCCCGAATCCTGCAGTCCACTATAGCCGAGAGGCTCGGGTGGTTCACGCCATCTGGCTAGGGCAGGGGCAGGCATTCGATGGACGCGCGTTCAGAAAACAGGGCAATACCGCTCGCTGTCGATCTCGACGGCACACTGATCGCGACCGATCTGCTTTGGGAGGGCCTGTTCGCGCTTCTCAAGAAGAACCCGCTCAACATCTTCCTGGTGCCGTTTTGGCTGTTGAAGGGCCCGGCACGGCTCAAGCAGGCGATTGCTGCGGCAGTCGATATCGATCCGGCGACGCTGCCTTACCGGCCGGAGATACTGGAGCGGCTCCGCGAAGAGCAGGCGCATGGCCGCAAAATCGTTCTTGCGACCGGCACGCCGCGTAAATTCGCCGAGGCCATCGCCCGGCACCTGGGGTTGTTTGACGCTGTGCTTGCCAGCGATGGCGCCGAAAACTTGACGGCGGAACGCAAGCGCAAGGCGCTCGTGGACGCTTATGGCGACGGCGGCTTCGACTATGCCGRCAACAGTCGCCACGATCTCAAGGTGTTTGACGCCGCGCGTGACGCGATTGTCGTTGCACCCGACCGTGCAGCCGCGCGCTGGCAGGTCAGCCACAGCTGCGAGCTGATTGCTGCGCAAAAGCCAAGTTGGCGCACCATCCTCAAAATGCTGCGCGTGCACCAGTGGCTCAAGAATGTGCTGATCGCCGTGCCGCTTGTGCTGGCGCACAAATATTTCAATTTGGATATGCTGGTGCCGGCGGTGCTAGCTTTTGTGTCCTTCAGCGCAGCTGCTTCGGCAATCTATATCGTCAACGACTTCTTTGATCTGACGCTGGACCGGGCGCACCCGACCAAACGCGAAAGGCCATTCGCCAGTGGAAAGCTGTCGATCCCGTTCGGGCTCGCATCGGTGGCGATCCTGCTTGTCATCAGTTTGGTGGCGGCAGCCTTTACGACGATCGAGTTTATCGCCGTGCTGCTTGTCTATCTTGTCGCTACCACCGCCTATTCGGTGGCGGTGAAGCGCATGCTGCTGATCGACGTGCTGGCGCTAGCAGGGCTCTACACCTTGCGTATCCTTGCTGGTGCTGCGGCGACTGGCGTCGACGTGTCGTTCTGGCTGCTCGCTTTCTCGATCTTCTTCTTCCTCTCGCTGGCGCTGGTGAAGCGCTATGTCGAATTGCGCACATCGAGCCTCAGCGTAGGCGAGCGTATTGCTGGGCGCGGCTACCGCATCGAGGACCAGGAGATCGTCGCCCAGGCCGGCATGGCCTCGGCCTTTTCGTCAGCACTGGTGTTGGCGCTCTACATCGATAGCAGTGCGGTGCGCGAGCTTTACGAGCACCCATGGCTGGTGTGGCCGCTAGCGCCGATCGTGCTTTACCTCACCATGCGCATCTGGATTCTCGCCCGCCGCGACGAACTGCATGACGACCCGGTGGTCTTCATCATCCGCGACTGGCGCAGCCAGATCGTGGTTCTCCTCGGGGCGATGCTGCTTGTGGTGGCGGGATTGTGAGGATGGGCGCGCCCAATTACCAGAGTTTCGGCCGCGCCAATCCAGGCGCGCGCCAGGTGGTCGACATCGCCGAGGCGATGAAGCTCCTGGCCAGCGGATCGGCACAGGCATCCTCATTGCTCGCCTATGGCAATGGCCGCAGCTATGGCGACAGCTGTCAGAACAGCGCTGGAGCTATCGTCGACATGCGGCCGCGCAAGCGAGTGCTTTCCTTCAACGCGGAGACCGGGCTGATCGAGGCTGAAGCGGGCATGCTGCTCGCGGACATCATCGCTTACGGTGCGCCGCACGGTTTTTTCCCCGCCGTGGTGCCCGGTACGCAGTTCGTCACGCTCGGCGGCGCCATCGCCAATGACGTGCATGGCAAGAACCATCATCGTCGCGGCAGTTTTGGCTGCCATGTCGAGCGGCTGACGCTGTTGCGGTCTGATGGCCGAACCTATGTCTGTTCGCCGAGCGAGAATGCCCGGCTGTTTTGGGCAACGATTGGCGGCATGGGGCTGACGGGCATCATCCTGTCCGCTGCCATCCGGCTGATGCGGGTACCGTCGCTCGACATCGCCGAGACGGTAAAGCCGTTCCGCAATCTCGCAGAATACTTCGATCTGGCCGAGGCGGCCGACCGCGACAACGAATATGCGGTCGCCTGGATCGACCAACTTGCCGGCGGTAGACATGCCGGGCGCGGCCTGCTGCTCGCCGGTAATCATGCGACTTATGGTGCGCGCACGGCAGAGCGCGGCGTGGCCAAATTGTCAGTGCCGTTCCAGCCACCGCTGACCTTGCTCAACCGCCCGTTCCTGAAGCTCTTCAACGCCGCATATGGCTGGCGGCGCGGTCGCCGTACCGAAAGCCAGGCCAGCTACCAGAAATTCTTCTTTCCCCTTGACGGCGTTGCCGACTGGAACCGGCTTTACGGCCCAAATGGGCTTTTCCAGCACCAGAGCGTGGTCCCTGAAGAGGCGGCCCGCGATACCATTCCGGCATTGCTGGCAGCAGCGCGAAGGGCCGGGCAGGGTTCGTTCCTGACAGTGCTCAAGCGCTTTGGCACCCGGGGCTCGCCGGCGCTGACGTCGTTTGCCCGGCCGGGCTATACGCTGACGCTCGATTTTCCCAACCACGGCCAACGCACCCTGAAGCTGCTCGCCGAGCTTGACGCGATCACGGTGGGAGCTGGCGGCGCGGTCAATCCCTACAAGGACGCGCGCATGTCTGCCGAGACCTTTGCTGCCTCCTTTCCGGATTGGCGGCGGCTGGAGGCTGCGCGTGACCCTGCCTTCATGT
>NZ_JBFUIP010000019.1:0-52546 GCF_056401815.1 Aminobacter sp. P4_D5
GAGCGCGGCATCGCCACTGGCGTGGAGTTCGCCCGGGCGGGACAGGTGAAACTGGCGTGCGCGCGCAAGGAGGTGATCCTTTCCGGCGGTGCGGTCAATTCGCCGCAATTGTTGATGCTGTCGGGCGTTGGGGAAGCAGCACGACTGCAGAAACTCGGCATCAAGCCGGTGGCCGACAGGCCAGAGGTTGGAAAGAATCTTCAGAATCACCCGATGTATCGGCTGATGTACACGACCACCAAGCCGGTGAGTGCCTACAGCCACGTGCGTCCATGGGGCGCGCTCAAGGCCGGCGCACAATATCTGTTCGGGCGAAGCGGCGTGTTGAGCCGTGGGCTGTTTCCGACGAGTGGGTATTTCCAGGCAGATAGCCGCGATGCCGGTGGCGAAATCCAGGTGTGCATGGCACCGGCATTGGTCATCCGGCGCGGGCCGGGCGTGCTCGGCATGTTGCCCAAGCAGCATGGGTTCACGCTGCTGCTCAACCACGGATCGCCCTATAGCCGCGGCCGGGTGACGCTGAAATCAGCCGATCCGCTTGTTCACGCAGCGATTTCGCCGAACTATTTCTCCGACCCGCGCGACATCCGCATCCTAGCAGAAGGTGCCGACCGGGCGCGTGCCATCGTGCATCAGCCGGCTCTTGCAAACTCGCTTGGGAAGGAGTTGCTGCCGGCCCGGCCGATACGATCGCTGGACGATTTGTGCGCCGATATACTTGCGACAACGGTGACACACTACCATGCCGCCGGAACCTGCCGAATGGGCGCAGATGAAGACTCGGTGGTCGATCCGCAACTGCGCGTGCGCGGCGTCGAGCGGCTCAGGGTGGCGGACGCTTCGGTGATGCCTGTGCTGGTCAACGGCAACACCTATGCCGCGACCATCATGATCGCCGAGAAGGCGGCCGATATGATCAAGGCGACTATCAATTGATACATATGCTTAGCGACGAATGATGATGGAGTAGGCGATATGGAAAAGCGCGTTCTGGGCCGTTCTGGCCTCGAGGTTTCGGTGGTCGGCCTCGGCTGCAACAATTTCGGCGGTATGATCAAAAGCCTCGACACTGAAGCTGCGCGCAAGGTGGTGCATGCAGCACTGGACGCCGGCATCACGCTACTCGACACCTCCGACTCCTATGGCGTCAATGGCGGTTCGGAGACCGCGCTGGGTGAAGTCCTTGGCGACCGGCGCAAAGACGTGGTGCTGGCAACGAAGTTCGCTTCGCCGCTGAATCGCGAAAAGAGCACGCGCTACAACGGTTCGCGCGGCTACATCATGGGTGCGGTGGAAAACAGTCTGCGCCGGCTCAAGACCGACTACATCGATCTCTACCAGTATCATTTCCCGGATCCGCTGACCCCGATCGAAGAGACGCTGCGCGCCCTCGACGATCTCGTGAAGCAAGGCAAGGTGCGCTATCTCGGCTGCTCCAATTTGTCGGCATGGCAGCTGGTCGACGCCAGCTGGACCTCGCGCCACCACAATCTGCACGGCCTGCAATCCACCCAGGCCGAATACAATCTGATTTCACGCGCGGCCGAAACCGAGTTGTTTCCAGCTATGCGCCGTATGGGCATGACGCTGCTGCCCTATTTCCCGTTGGCGAGCGGCCTTTTGACCGGCAAATACCGCAAGGGCCAGGAAATGCCCGCCGACACCCGCATGAACATGGCCTACTTCAAGGCCGGCCTGACCGACGCCAATCTCGACAAGGTGGAAAAACTGATCGCCTTCAGCGAGGCGCGCGGCAAGACCATCCTCGAACTGGCCTTCTCCTGGCTGGCGTCGCAGCCGATCGTGTCGAGCGTCATCGCTGGCGCAACGCGTCCCGAACAGGTTGTCGCCAATGCTGCTGCTGCTTCGTGGAAGCTTTCGGCAGAAGAATTGGCCGAGATCGACACGATCTGCCAGTGACTGGACGACGCACAGCTCCGCCGATGCGTTAGTCCCTTTGGACGATTGCGCCGCTTGCTGGCGGACGTAGTTTCCCGTCAGCTACGAATTTGAATTGTCAGCGGAAAACCTGAAATGAGTGATCTGGTAGAGCCGCGCACGGCCGATATCGCCTATGAGACCGACCAGCCGGTTCTCTACGAGACCGAAGGGCCGATTGCCTGGGTGACGATGAACCGCCCGCAGTTCAACAATGCCCAAAACTCGCAGATGACCTATGCGCTCGATGATGCGTTCAAACGCGCCGTCGACGACGACGCGGTCAAGGTCATCATCCTGCGTGGCGCTGGCAAGCATTTCTCTGCCGGCCACGACATCGGGACGCCCGGCCGTGACGTCAACAAGAGCTTCGACCGCCGCCTGATGTGGGCCAACCACACCAACAAGCCGGCGGCCGAGATGCTCTACACCCGGGAGCACGAGGTCTATCTCGGCATGTGCCGGCGCTGGCGCGACATTCCCAAGCCTACCATCGCCCTGGTGCAGGGTGCTTGTGTTGCCGGCGGACTGATGTTGGCCTGGGTCTGCGACTTTATCGTTGCGACTGACGATGCGTTTTTCCAGGATCCGGTGGTACGCATGGGCATCCCCGGCGTCGAGTATTTCGCCCATGCCTTCGAGCTGCCGCCGCGCATTGCCAAGGAGTTCCTGATGATGGGCGAGCGGATGCCAGCGGCACGCGCCGAGAAATACGGCATGGTCAACAAGATCGTCTCGCGCGAAGAGCTCGAAGACGCCGGTCGCAGCATGGCGAGCAAACTCGCCGAATATCCGCGCCTTGGGCTCTGGCTGTCCAAGCAGGCGATTAACCATGTCGAGGATCTGCGCGGCAAGCGCACGGCCATGGATGCACACTACCACATGCACCATTTCGCCCATGCCCAGAACGACCTGACCACCGGCAACACGCTGGGCGGGCAGGACGCCAAGAGCATGGCAGCAGCTAACAAGAAGCAGGCTGGCGAAGGTTGAGCCATTCGCCGCCAGATCGACCCAACAGGATTTCCCACGCGTGGATTTGAACTACACCGATGAGCAGAAGGCCTTCCGACAGGAAGTGCGCTCCTGGCTCGAAACCCATGTGCCACAAAAGCCGCTTCCGTCCTTCGACGCTAGCCGCGAGGGTTTTGAAGCGCATCGCGCCTGGGAGCGCGTGCTGAACGAAGGCCGCTGGGGCATGGTCACCTGGCCCGAAAGCTATGGCGGACGCGGTCTCGACCTGATCCAGTGGCTGATCTTCGAGGAAGAATATTACCGAGCCGCAGGGCCATTGCGCGTCAATCAGAACGGCATCTTCCTGCTTGGCCCCACGTTGATGGAATATGGCACGCCGGAGCAGAAGGCGCGCTTCCTGACGGCCATGGCTTCCGGCGACGAGATCTGGGCACAGGCCTGGTCCGAGCCGCAGGCCGGTTCCGACCTGGCTGCCGTGCGCGCCACGGCTGTGCCCGAAGGCGACGAATATGTGCTCAAGGGCCACAAGATCTGGTCGTCGCGCGCCGTCTTCG
The DNA here is from genome assembly GCF_056401815.1 of Aminobacter sp. P4_D5. Classification (NCBI taxonomy): domain Bacteria; kingdom Pseudomonadati; phylum Pseudomonadota; class Alphaproteobacteria; order Hyphomicrobiales; family Phyllobacteriaceae; genus Aminobacter; species Aminobacter sp. P4_D5. The sequence continues at coordinate 3,468 of NZ_JBFUIP010000019.1, forward strand.
CTGATTGGGCTTTCGGCCTGTTCCGCACCGATCCGGCCTCGCAGCGTCACAAAGGCCTCTCGCTGATCTTTTTTCCGCTCAATGCGCAAGGCGTGCGCGTGCAGGCGATCCCGCAGATCGATGGCGAGACCGGCTTTGCCGAAATCTTCCTCGACAATGTTCGCGTGCCGGCATTCAACCGCCTCGGCGGTGAGGGCGAAGGCTGGAACATCTGCATGGCGACAGCCGGCTTCGAGCGTGGGTTGATGCTGCGCAGTCCGGCACGCTTCCAGGTGGCGGCGCGCAAGCTGGTCGAACTCTACAGAGCGCATGAGGCCGAGGTGGAACCCATAGTCCGCGCGGCAGTGCTGCAGGCCTGGATGGACGCCGAGGCCTATGCGCTGTCGATCTATGCCACAGCATCGCGCCTTGCCGCCGGCGGCCATATTGGCGCGGAAGCGAGCACCAACAAGATATTCTGGTCGGAAATGGACATCGCGCTTCACAAGGCGGCATTGTCGATCCTAGGCGCGCGAGCGGAGCTCCTGCGCAGCGCACCTGAGGCAGGCGACATCGGGCGTTGGCTCGACGGCTATTTCTTCTCGCTCGCCGGTCCGATCTATGCCGGCTCGAACGAGATCCAGCGCAACATTATTGCCGAGCGCATGCTCGGCCTGCCGCGCGCTTAAAGGGGAGGCGAAAAGATGGATTTCCGTTTCTCCGAAGAACAGACGATGACCGCTGACGTGGTTCGTGAACTGCTCGCAGATGTCTGCCAGCCGGCCGACCTGCGCCGGTTGATGGGCGAGGGCGCTGCGCGAGACGAAAACCGCTGGGCCAAGATCGTGGAGATGGGCCTAGCCGGCGCGCTGGTCGCTGAAGATAGGGGCGGGTTCGGCCTCAAGGCCATCGATTTCGTGCAGATCGCCGAAGCCTGCGGTTATGCCGGGCTGCCGGAACCGCTGGTCGAGAATGCGGGTGTCGCGCTTCCGTTGCTCGCGGAATTTGCCGACAATCTACGTGCTGCAGTAGTGCTCGAAAGAGCGCTGGCGGGCGAGGTGACCGTGGCGGTGGCTCATCCGGCCAATCCGTTCGTTGCCGATGCCGACAACGCAGCTGCGATACTCGTCGTGCGCGACGGGGCCGTGCATCTCGTTGAGAGCGCAAATGCGAGCATCGTGGCGCAGCCGAGCGTCGACCCGTTTCGGCGCCTTTTCACTGTCGAATTCACGCCAAGCTCTGAGACGTTGGTGGCAGATGCAACGCAGGCCTTAGCGCCATTGGCAGCGGCACTCGACCGAGGCGCGCTGTTTGCAGCCGCGCAGATGCAAGGCATGGCCCAGCGCTGCGTCGATCTCGGCGTTACCTATGCCAAAGAGCGCCAGCAATTCGGCAAGCCGATCGGCTCCTACCAGGCAGTGAAACACCATCTTGCGACCGCGCAGGTGAAAATCGAGTTCGCCCGGCCGGTGCTGCATGCGGCTGCTGCTCAGCTGGAGAACGCCGACCTCTACAGCCGCGCCCGCATCTCGCAGGCCAAGCTCGCCTGTACTGACGCTTGCGACGTCGCTGCCCGTACCTCGATCCAGGTGCATGGCGCTATGGGCTATTCGTGGGAAGTGGACGTCCACTTCTTTCTCAAGCGCGGCATTGCGCTCGCCAACTGGTGGGGCGGTAGCGCCTTCCACCGCGAGCGCGTCGCCGCACGCGTCTTCGGTCGCCCGCTCGGACCCGAACATACCTTTACCAGAGAGGCCGAAAATGCCTGAAGCCTACATCGTCGATGCCATCCGCACGCCGGTCGGCCGCAAGAAGGGCTCGCTTGCGGGGCTGCATTCGGCCGATCTCGGCGCCCATCCAATCAAGGCACTCATGTCGCGTACCGGCGTCGATCCGAATGCGGTCGACGATGTGATCTATGGCTGCACCGACACGATCGGTTCGCAGGCCGGCGACATCGCCCGTACCTGCTGGCTGGTGGCAGGATTACCCGACCATGTGCCTGGTGTGACGGTTGATCGCCAGTGCGGTTCGGCCCAGCAGGCTGTGCACTTCGCCGCCCAGGCGGTGATGAGCGGCACGCAGGACCTTGTCGTTGCCGGCGGCGTGCAGAACATGAACATGGTGCCGATGGCTTCCGCCATGATCGTCGGACAGCAGTTCGGATTTCCGGACCCCTTCAGCACTTCGCCGGGATGGCTGGCCCGCTACGGCGACCAGGAGATCAGCCAGTTTCGCTCGGCTGAGATGATCGCGGAGAAGTGGCAATGCTCGCGCGAAGAGATGGAGCAGTTCGCGCTTGAAAGCCACCTGCGCGCCATTGCCGCGATCGATGAAGGCCGCTTCGTCAATGAGATTGCCCCAATCGGCGATTTCGCCGTCGACGAGACGCCGCGCCGTGACACGACCCTGGAAAAGATGGCGACGCTGAAGCCGCTGATCGAGGGCGGCCGCGTGCATGCCGGCGTCGCCAGCCAAAACGCCGACGCCTCGGCAGCGCTGCTTATCGCCTCCGAGCGCGCCGTGAAGGATCACAATCTCAAGCCTCGCGCTCGCATCCACCACATGACGGTGCGTGGCGCCGATCCGGTGTGGATGCTGACGGCGCCCATTCCGGCAACGCGATACGCTCTGGAAAAGACCGGCCTGAGGATCGACGACATCGACCTGTTCGAATGCAACGAAGCCTTCGCCTCGATCCCTCTTGCCTGGATCAAGGAGCTTGGTATTCCGCGCGACAAGGTCAACGTCAATGGCGGCGCGATCGCGCTCGGCCATCCCCTTGGTGCCACCGGCGCACGCATTATGACGACGATGCTGAACGAGCTCGAGCGCCGCAACGGCCGCTATGCGCTGCAGACGATGTGCGAAGGCGGCGGCCAAGCCAACGTGACCATCATCGAAAGGCTCTGACCATGCCTGTCTATGCATTCGAGGGCATCGTGCCGGTGGTCGACCCGACCACCTATCTGCACCCGACGGCGGTGCTGATCGGCGACGTGACCATCGGCCCGCGCTGCTATATCGGCCCGAACGCGTCGCTTCGCGGTGATTTCGGGCGGATCACGGTCGTCGGCGATGCCAGCGTGCAGGACAATTGCACGCTGCATACGGGCGCCGGGTCGGACTGCATCGTCGGTCGGGGCGCGACCGTTGGCCATGGCGCGATCCTGCATGGCTGCACGGTGGGCGAGAACGCGCTGATTGGCATGAACGCGGTCATTCTCGACGGGGCGGTGATCGGCGACGACAGCCTGGTGGCAGCACTCAGCCTCGTCAAGAACGACGTGGTGACACCGCCGCGCAGTCTGATCGCCGGCAATCCGGCCAAGATTATCAAGGAAATGCCTGAAGAGGCGATCCGTTGGCGCAATAACGGCGACGGCGAATATCAGCGGCTGGCCGACCGATCGATTGCCGATCTCGTGGAATGCGAGCCGCTCGGCACCGCCGAGCCAAATCGCAAGCGCAATGCCGGCCAGGCTCGCGCCGTGCGGCTGTCGAAGACCAAGTGAGAAGGACTGACATGTCGGGTATTTGCGAAAACAGGGTTGTGATCGTCACCGGCGCGGGCCGGGGCCTTGGCCGTGCCTACGCGCTCGGTCTGGCGGCCGAAGGCGCAAAAATCGTGGTCAACGATCTCGGTGTCGGCACGCATGGCGACAGCACGGCTGAAACCCCGGCCCAGCAAGTGGTCGACGAGATCAAGGCGATGGGGGGCGAGGCAGTTGCAAACTATGACGATGTCGCCGATTTCGAGGCTGGCGGGCGCATCGTCAAGGCGGCGCTTGACGCTTTCGGCGACCTGCATGCCGTGGTCAACAATGCCGGCTTCGTGCGCGACCGCATGTTCGTGTCCTGCACGCCGGAGGAATGGGACGCCGTGCTGCGTGTGCATCTGCGCGGCCATTTCTGCGTCAGCCGCCATGCCGTCGACTACTGGCGCGCCCAGCAGAAGGCAGGCAAAACCGTTGACGCACGCATCGTCAACACCTCGTCGGGCGCAGGCCTTCAAGGGAGCGTCGGTCAAAGTGCCTATTCGGCGGCCAAAGGCGGCATCGCCTCGCTGACGTTGGTACAGGCAGCCGAACTGCGCCGCTATGGCATCACCGCCAACGGCCTTGCACCCAATGCCCGCACGCGCATGACCGAAACGGCATTCGCCGAGGCAATGCAGGCCAAGGAAGGTGAATTTGACATCTTCGCGCCGGAAAACACCGCGCCGCTGGTCGCCTGGCTGTGCAGCTCGGCCTCTGCCGATGTGAGCGGGCAGATATTTGAGCTGATAGGTGGCAAGATCCGCGTGACGCTGGGCTGGAACGACGGGCCCGAATTCGACAAGGGCAGCCGCTGGGATGCCGCCGAACTCGGCGACAAGATCAAGCAACTGGTGGCGGAGCGCCCGGCCTCGAAACCGGTTTACGGCGCGTAGGCCATACGAGCCAAGCAATCAGCAAAAAGGGGCGTCGGCAAACCGGCGCCCTTTTTGCTGTCCGGCGTAGCTCGAATGCCCGGGCCTTGGCTGCAAAACGAACGGGACGGCGATGCACCGTCCCGTTTTGTCTTTCTGATCCAAAGCCTGACGCTTCGGCGGCTGCGATCAAGCGTCTTGGGGTGTCTCTTCCCGCAGCAGGTTTTTCAGCACCTTGCCCTGGGGGCTGGTGGGCAGCGACGGGCGGATCTCAACGCTGCGCGGGCATTTGTAGTTCGCCATGTTGGCGCGCGACCAGTCGATGATGTCCTTTTCGCTGGCCATGGTTCCTGGACGCAGTACGACGAAAGCCTTGCCGACTTCGCCGAGACGCTCGTCAGGCACTCCGATGACGGCGACGATGCCGATCGCCGGATGGGTGCTGAGCATGCGCTCGATCTCGGCTGGATAGCAGTTGAAGCCGCCGGTAATGTACATGTCTTTGAGACGGTCTTCGATGCGCAGATTGCCGTCCGCGTCGAAATAGCCGACGTCGCCGGTGTGCAGCCAGCCTTCGGCGTCGATTGTCTTGCCGGTCGCTTCGGGGTCGTTGAAATAGCCCTTCATGACGATGTAGCCGCGGATGACGACCTCGCCGGGCTGGCCGTCGGGTAGGAAATTCCTGTCATCGCCCATGATGAGGACTTCGACGCCTGGCGCCGCCTTGCCGGCGGTGTTGGCAATGACCTCGTCGGGATCGGTTGCCAGGCACATGGTGCCGTAGCCGCCACATTCGGTCAGGCCGTAGCCGTTGACGACGCCGGCAAAGCCAAGTTCCTCGCGCATGCGCCGGATCAGGATCGACGGCACGACCGCGCCGCCGGTGACGCCGAGGCGCAGGCTGCCGGTGTCGAACTTCGCCAGTTCCGGATGCTGGAGCATACCGTGGAAGATGGCAGGCGGGCCAGGGATGACGCTGATCTTTTCCTCCGAGACGCGGCCGAGGATTTCTCCGGCGTCGTAAGTGAGGTGCGGCATCAGCACAGCGCCGCGCATCATCGAGACGATTGCGCCGGAGCGGTAGCCGAAGGCGTGGAAGAAGGGCGGGATGACCAGAATGCGGTCGTGTTCGCGGATGCCCACGCGTGTCGCCCAAGCGTCGATCGCCTTGAGGCACTGCTGGTGGCCGTACATCACACCCTTGGGATAGCCCGTGGTGCCAGAGGTGAAGAGCATATCGCATAGGTCGTCGGGGCCGACAGTTGCTTCGCGTTCGGCAAGTTCGGTATCGCTGACGCGTTCGCCACCGGCGACGAAGGTCTCCCAGTCGCTGTCGCTGCCGCGTGTCTCACCGATGACCACCACCTGGCGCAGGATCTCGCGCGTTTCGGCCTTGAGTTGGTCGGGATAGTAGGTGCCCAGGAACTCGCCGACGGAAAACAGCATCGAGGTGCCGCTGCGCTTGACCAGTTCGGCGATCTCGGTGCCTTTGAAACGGGTGCTGGCGGGGATAAGCACGGCACCCGCGCTGACCAGGCCAAGGGCCGTGGCGAACCATTTCCAGGTGTTGGGCGCCCAGATCATGATCCGATCGCCCTTTTTAACACCGGTTGCGATCATCGCCTTGGCGACGCGGCGCCGGATTGCGTCCAGCTCGACGAAACTTAAGGTGATGCCGTCCTCGATGGCGGTACGCGTGCCGTAGACTTCGGCCGCGCGCGCGCAAAGATTTGGAATGGTGGTGAATTTCCAGTCGGCGTCTTCTGATATCATCTGGTTACCTGTCCGGCGCGGGACGACGATTTGGCTGCGCATCGGTGCCAGCCGGGCTAGTTTGGCGGAAACATAGGCATCGAATACCGTCCAGCATCGTCCGAAGGGACGAATAAACCCGCCGTTGGTGGACTTAAAGGCGTGTAGGATCACGGGCAACGGCAGACGCAGGCTTGGAGAACGACATGAGCAGCGCCACACATCCGGCTTCGACCATTTTCGAGGGACGTGTGGTCGTCGTGACCGGCGGCACCAAAGGCATCGGCCGCGCTATCGCCGAAGGCTTTCTGGGCGCCGGCGCGACAGTCGTAGTCTGCGCGCGCGGCGAGCCCGACAGCCTGCCGCATGCCAACGGCCGCCGAGCGACCTTCATGCAATGCGACGTGCGCAATGCCGCAGCTTGCAAGGAGCTGATCGACAGGGTCGGCGAAGAGCATGGTAGTGTCGACGTGTTGGTCAACAATGCCGGCGGCTCGCCGCATGTCGAGGCCGCGACGGTTTCGCCACGGTTTTCGGACGCCATCGTCAATCTCAACCTCATGGCGCCGCTCTATCTTTCCCAGGCGGCCTATCATTGGATGGCCAAGCTGCCGGAAGGCGGCAACATCATCAACATCGCCAGCGTTTCGGCCCGCCGGCCTTCGCCGGGCACGGCTGCCTATGGTGCTGCCAAGGCCGGCCTGCTCAGCCTGACCACCAGCCTGGCGCAGGAATGGGCTCCGAAGGTACGAGTCAACGCCATCGTCGTCGGCCTGGTCGAGACCGTAAAGGCCGCCGAAACCTATGGTTCGCACGAAGCACAACAGGCAATTGCCGCTTCGGTGCCAATGAGGCGCATGGGCCGGGGCGAGGACATCGCCGAGGCGGCTCTCTACCTGGCTGGGCCGACGGCGGGCTTCCTGACCGGTACGACGCTCGAGGTCCATGGCGGCGGCGAGACACCGTTGTTTCTCGACCTCATCAAACGCCACGCCAAGCCGGACGCGAGCTGAGCACGGTAGGGCGAGGCTTCAATAGAATGTGGTCCTTATGGACGATGTTTCCACCCGCCTTTGAGTGGAAGGGCGGGGACTGATTTTGAGGAGACGATCAATATGAATTCAACGCCCCTCCGCCGGCGCACGCTCGCTACAGCGCTGATGTCTTTCACCGCGCTTGTTGGCGTCAACGCCGCACAGGCCGAAGAGACGATTAAGATCGGCGGTATCATGTCGCTGACCGGTGCTGGTGCCTCGATCGGCAAGAATGCCGAGATCGCCTGGAAGCGTGCAATCGACGACATCAATGCTGCCGGCGGCATCCTCGGCAAGAAGGTTGAACTGGTGCTCGCCGACACCATGACCGATCCGACCCATGGCGTCAGCGAAATGCGCCGGCTGATCGAAAGCGAAAAGGTGCAGGCCGTGGTCGGTCCGGCGACAAGCCAGGAAACAATGCCTTTGATGCCGATCGGCACGGAGGCCAACATCGCGCAGGTTTCGAGCGCCGCCTCGACCCAACTGACGCCGAAGGTCGGCCCGTATCATTTCTCGACCTCGCCGATCGGCGAAAACCAGATGATCCCAAACATCGCCTATGCGCTCGACGTGCTGAAGCTCAACAAGCTGGCGCTGATCTCGGACAATGGCGGCATGTCGAAGGCGGCTGTCGCCGACATCGTCAACTACATGAAGGCCAAGGGCGTCGAGCCTATTGCTGTCCAGGAGTTCGCCTTCCGCACCGAAGATATGACCCCACAGTTGTTTTCGCTGCGCAGTTCGGAAGCGCAGGCGGTGTTGCTGATCAATTCGATCGGCGATGACTCGCGAAAAATGCTGGAAAACCGTTACGACATCGGCTGGGACGTGCCGGTGCTGGCGAGCCTGACCATGACCAACTACGCGGTCGGCAATGCGGCAACGATCGGCACTGAGCCGTTCGAAGACGTCTACTCGGTGCAGTTCGAAGGCATGACTTATTGCCCGGGCGATGCGCTGGGCGAGAAGGAATTCGCAAAGTTCGCGGCCAAGGCGAAGGCTGAGATTCCGGACCTCGACCGCATGGGCGGCCCTTCTGCGCTGACGCCGTATTACATCCAGCCCTTCATCCTGGCTGCCGCGATGAACGGTTCGGGCAAGACCGACGGCAAGTCTGTCGCGGCCTGGATCGAGGCCAATGCTGGCACCATCCAGACCCTCACCGGCAAGCTTGCGGCGAGTGCCGACAACCACTTCCTGCCTTCGGTGGAGAGCCTGAAGGCGGTCAAGAACCCGTATCTGCTGCGCGAGGATGGGCTGGTCGAGCGCGCCGATTGCGCCCAATAATCCAGGGCGGCATCAGAACTTGGAAAGGCGCTGCCGGATTCCGGTGGCGCCTTTTTAGCTTTTAGATGCAGGCTTAGGCAGGGCTATCGTGGTTCATATTTAAAATGAGTAATGACAATATATTACTAGAATTTTCTATCTTGAATTATCAGATCGGCGGCGCGCCAGGCGAGCGCCATGACTGGGCCGTTGGTGTTGCCGGACATCGGCGCTGGAATGACCGAGGCGTCGACGACCCGCAGGCCGTTTACGCCATGAACGCGGAGGCGCCCGTCGACCACCGCGTCGGCGTCGCTACCCATGCGACACGCGCCGATGGCATGCAGGCCGGAGACGAATGTGCCGCGAAAAGCGGCGAGCAAATCCTCGTCCGTTTGCACCGAGGCCCCTGGCCAGATCTCTTCTTTCACGTAGGGGCGTAGCGATGGCTGGGCGACGAAGTTGCGCATGGTCCGCATCATCGCGACCGCCATACGGCGATCGCTTTCGGTAGCGAGCCAGTTGGGCTTGATCTGCGGCATGTCGCGCATATCAGGCGTGCGGATGTTAACCTCGCCGCGGCTTTCTGGACGCAGCGCATAACCGATAATCGTGAGGCCCGGCTTGTCCTCGAGCTTCAGCCTGCCTTGCAGCAGGCCGCGCGCAAAGGTGTAGGGCGAAAGCGACAGCTGGAGGTCGGGGTGGACTACACCAGGCGATGAGCGGACGAAACCGCCCATTTCGGAGGCGCCAAAACTCATCAGGCCGGTGCCGTTGAGATAGTAGCGCATGACCTCGCCAACGAGGCGCAGGCCGCGCAGGCGGCCATTGTGGCCAGGCAGGCCAGCCAAGCGGTGAGGCAGGGCGACGACGAGGTGTTCGGCGAGGTTTTTGCCGACCCCGGGCAACGCCGCGACGACATTGACGCCAGCCGCCGCGAGTACGTCCGCCGGGCCGACGCCCGAGACCTGCAGCAGTTGCGGCGACTGGATCGCGCCGCAGGCAACGATCACTTCGTGCCGGGCGCACACGACTTCCTTGCGCGTGCCACTGTCGAATTCGACACCGACGGCTCGGCAGTCTTCAAAGAGGATCCGTGTCGCCTGCACGCCGGTGCGCACGACGAGGTTCTTGCGCTTCATCGCCGGGTGCAGGAAGGCGCGGGCGGCACTCATGCGTCGGCCATCGTGGCCGACGGTGTGGGCATAGGTGCCGACGCCTTCACGGGTTTCGCCATTGAGGTCATTGAGCCTTGCCAGCCCCAGCGATGCGCCGGCTTCGAAGATGGCGTTGCCGAGCGGATCGGCGAGGGGCCGCATGCTGACCTGAAGCGGGCCGTCGCCGCCGCGAATGTCGGTTGCGCTGCGCTCATGGTTTTCGATCTTGCTGAAGACCGGCGCCATAACGGACCAGTCCCAGCCGCTCGCGCCAAACTTGCGCCAACTGTCGTAATCCTCTGGTGCACCACGACAATAGAGCATGCCATTGATCGAGCTGGAGCCACCGAGTCCGCGACCACGGGCCCAAATTTCGCCTTCGGGACGACCTTCTTCACGTTCGACCGGGAAACTCCAGGAGCGCTTTGGGTGCCTGGTCAGCTTTACCCAACCGCGCGGCATGCGCACTAGCGGATGCAGGTCGGAAGGGCCAGCCTCAAGCAGCAAGATGCGGTGCGCCGGGTTTTCGCTCAGCCGGTTGGCCAACACACAGCCGGCTGATCCGGCGCCAACGATGATCGTATCGAATTCGCTCATGCGGCGATGTCTGTCGCCCCAGCCCGCAATCGCATCCCACAAACGAACTAACAGGTGCTAGACGATGCCAGCAAGCGCCCAGCTTTTGGCTACGGCGAACATGCGCTAGTCCGCATGGACGATGCTCGAACCACGGGCTTGCTGCGATTTCTCTTGCAGAGTCGGCGGGTCCTTTGTGGCCCGCTGGCTTGATGCGCATTGCCGCGCATACAAGATCGGCAACAAAGTTTTCGTTTCTCGGGAGGAAACATATGAAAAGGTCCATTTTCGCAGCGGCATTGCTGCTGTCGACTGCCCTGAGCGCTGCCGCGCAGGATGCGCCGAGCGTCAAGCTCGGCGTGCTCAACGACCAGAGCTCGTCCTTCTCAGCGCTTGGCGGAACCGAGGTCGTTGAAGCGGTGAAACTCGCCATTTCCGATTTCGGTGGCGAGGTGCTCGGCAAGCCGATCGAGCTGGTCTCGGCCGACCATCAGAACAAGCCCGAAATTGCGCTGTCGATCGCGCGCGAATGGCTGGAGCGCGACAATGTCGACGCGCTGTTCGACGTCGCCAACTCGGCCATTGCGCTTTCCGTCAACACGCTGCTCGGTGACCAGAAAAAGCTCGGCTTCTTCGTCTCGCCGATGACTGACAAGATGACCGAGGCCGATTGCAACGGCTACGGGATCGCCTGGGCCTATGACGCGTATTCGCAGGTGCGCTCTTCGGTCAGCGCTCAGCTCAAGGACGGCGGCGAAAGCTGGTTCATCATCTCGCCTGACTATGAGGCAGGCAAGGTGCTCGAGGCGAGCGTCAAGACCGCCGTCGAGGAAGAGGGCGGCAAGATCCTCGGCGCCATCCGCGCACCGCTCGGTACAACCGATTTCTCGTCCTACATCCTGCAGGCGCAGGCGTCAGGCGCCAAGGTCGTGGCACTCACCGTCAACGGTCCGGAACTGGTCAATGCGCTCAAGCAGGTGCAGGAATTCGGCCTGATCGACCAAGGCCAGCGCGTGGCGCTGACCGTGCTGCACCAGTCTGACGCGCGTGCCATTGGTCTTGAGGCTCTGAAGGGCATCCAGTTCGCTTCGCCATGGTACTGGAACACCGACGACGCTTCCAAACGCTTCAAGGAAGAGATGCAGAAAAGGACCGGCAACGCGCCAGGCTGGGTTGCGGCTGGCGCTTATTCGGCGGCTACCAACTACCTTGACGCGGTCAAGGCCGTCGGCACCGACGATCCGACCGCCGTGCTCGCCAAGCTGCGCGAGGGCAAGATCAACGACATGTTCGCGCACAATGCGACCCTGCTGCCGAACGGCCGTCTGGTGCATGACACCACGCTGCTTCAGGTTCGCGCGCCCGGCGAGGCTTCCGATCCGCAGGACGTGTTCAAGGTCGTGACCACCGTTCCGGCCGATGTCGCCTTCCGCTCGATCGACAAGAGCGTCTGCAAGCTTGCCAAGAGCTGATCCAGGCTGCCGGGCCGCTGCCAAGCGGTCCGGCAACCATCTTTTGGGAGCGGGACATTGGCTGGCTATCTGATCTTCGAAATCGAGGTTACCGATCAGGCGGCCTATGACCATTATCGCGCAGTGGCCGGGCCTATCCTTGCTGGCAGCGGCGGACGTTTTGTGTTGTCGAGCGAGCGCATCGAAAGTCTCGAAGGAGGCTGGGAGCCGGCGTCGATCTCTGTTGTCGAGTTTCAGAGCGCTGAAGACGCAAGGCAATTCTACCGCTCGGAAGACTACCAGAAGGTCGTGGCCCTCAGGCAGGTGGCTTCCCGCGCCAAGGGCATACTCGTCGACGCCTGAGCGCAGCGCCGCAATATCTGAATTACGTGGAGGACAAGGTGCGACAAGGCACTGCGGACGACTATATCATCGAGGCGTCTGGACTGAGCCGGTATTTCTACGGCTTCGCGGCGGTCAAGGACGTCGACCTCAAGGTCCGGCGCAATACCATCCATGCCCTGATCGGCCCGAACGGCGCCGGCAAGACCACCACCTTCAACCTCATCACCAAGTTCCTCGCGCCGAGCGAAGGCACCATCCGCTACAATGGCGAGGATATCACCGCGCTGAAGCCCGAAGAGGTGGCGCGCAAGGGCATTGTCCGCTCGTTCCAGATATCGGCTGTGTTTCCGCGCATGAGCGTGCGCGAGAATGTCCGCATGGCGCTGCAGCGCCCGCTCGGCACGTCCTACCGCTTCTGGCAAAGCGAGCGCACGCTGGGTGTGCTCAACGACCGCATCGACGAACTGCTCGACGCTGTCGGCATGCTGTCTTATCGCAACCACGTTGCGGTCAACCTGCCTTATGGGCGCAAGCGCGCGCTTGAGATCGCCACCACGCTGGCGCTCGAGCCCGAGATGCTTTTGCTCGACGAGCCGACGTCGGGCATGGGCCACGAGGATGTCGACCGCATCGCCGAGTTGATCCGCAAGGTTTCCGCCGATCGCACGATCCTCATGGTCGAGCACAATCTGTCGGTCGTTGCGGCCCTTTCCGACACCATCACGGTGCTGGCGCAGGGGCGCGTGCTTGCCGAGGGCAATTACGAAACCGTGTCGCGCGATCCGCGCGTGATCGAAGCCTATATCGGTGGTGCGGATGACTGAGAACAATAACAAGGTGGTGCTCGACATTGCCGACCTGCATGCCTGGTACGGCGAAAGCAAAGCCCTGCATGGCATGAGCTTCGACATCCGCGAGGGCGAACTCGTCACGCTGCTCGGCCGCAATGGTGCCGGCAAGACGACAGTGCTTCGCTGCATCATGGGACTGGTGCGCAAGAAGACCGGCGCGATCAGCTACAAGGGCGAAAACCTGACCCAGAAGGCGCCGGAGATCGTCGCGCGCCGTGGCATTGCCTATTGCCCTGAAGAGCGCGGCATCTTTTCCAGCCTTTCTGTCGCGGAGAACCTCGAATTGCCGCCGGTCATCGCGCCAGGTGGCATGAGCGTCCAAGAGATCCTCGAACTGTTCCCAAATCTCAAGGCGCGCTGGTCTAGCCCCGGCACCAAGCTGTCTGGCGGCGAACAGCAGATGCTGGCCATCGGCCGTATCCTGCGCACCGGCGCGAAACTGCTGATCTTCGACGAGCCGACCGAAGGCCTGGCCCCGGTCATCGTCAAGCAGATCGCGGTGGTGCTCGAAAAACTCAAGGCGAGGGGCTTCACCATCCTGCTCGTCGAGCAGAATTTCCGCTTTGCCTCGAAACTCGCCGACCGGCACTTCGTCGTCGACCATGGCAAAGTCGTCGAACGCTTCAGCCGCGACGAGCTCGCTGGCAACGAAGCCAAGATCCAAGCTTATCTCGGGGTGTGAAGCCATGATGGATCTGATTGGCGTTCCGCCGGCACTGCTTTTCGGCCAACTTCTCGTCGGTCTCATCAATGGCTCGTTCTACGCCATGATGAGCCTTGGCGTGGCCATCATCTTCGGCATGCTGCGCATTGGCAACTTCGTGCATGGCGCGCAATACATGCTCGGCGCATTCGGTGCCTGGTATCTCCTGCGCTTGCCTGAACTGTTCCCGGGCCTTGGCCTGCCGTCCATCGGCTATTGGTGGGCGCTGGTCATCGTGCCGCTGGTCGTCGCCGTTATCGGCGGCCTGATGGAGCGCATCTTCATTCGCCGCGTCTACGATCTCGACCACGCGTACGGGCTGCTCCTGACCGTTGGGCTCGCCATGGCGATCGAAGGCGCGTTCAACGTTCATTATGGCGCCGCGGGCCAGATGTACGGGGTACCGGATAGCCTCAAGGGCGGCATCAATCTCGGCTTCATGTTTCTGCCGATCTACCGCGCCTGGGTTATCGTCGCTGCGATCATCGTCTGCTTCAGCACCTGGTACGTGGTCGAGCGCACCAAGCTTGGCTCTTACCTGCGTGCTGCCACCGAAAACCCCGATCTGGTGCGCGCTTTCGGTATCAATGTGCCGAGGCTTTTGATGCTGACCTATGCCTTCGGCGTCGGTCTCGCCGGGTTCGCTGGTGTGATGGCAGCCCCGATCTATCAGGTCAGCCCGCAAATGGGGCAAGGCATCATCATCACCATCTTTGCCGTGGTGGTCATCGGTGGCATGGGCTCGATCTTCGGCGCCATCGTCTCTGGCCTGATGCTCGGTGTCATCGAGGGGCTGACCAAGGTCTTCTATCCGCAGGCGTCGGCCACGGTGATCTTCATCATCATGGCGCTCGTGCTGATCTTCCGTCCGGCGGGCCTGTTCGGCAAGGAAACGACAAGCCATTCGGTCGCCGACGTTTCGTCCGGACGCGCTGGCAGCTTCCTCGAAAACGGCAGGCTGTGGCTGGCCGTCTTCACCGTGGGTGGCATTGCATTGCCATTCCTTGTCTATCCCATCATGGGCATGAAGATCCTGGTGCTGGCGCTGTTTGCCTTGGCCTACAATCTGATCTTTGGCTATGTCGGCCTGCTTGCTTTCGGCCATGCCGCTTTCTACGGCACATCAGCCTATGTGACGGCGCATGCCGCTGCCGCCTGGGGTCTGCCGACCGAGCTGTGCATTCTGATGGGTGTCGCAGCTGCAACGGCGGTCGGCGTGCTGTTTGGCTGGCTCGCGATCCGCCGCCAGGGGTTGTACTTCGCCATGATCACGCTGGCGCTTGCCCAGATCATCTATTTCTATGCGGTGCAGGCACCTTGGACACATGGCGAGGACGGCATCCAGTCGGTGCCGCGCGGCACGCTGTTCGGCGTGGTCGACCTCTCCAACACGTTCAACATGTATTACGTGACGCTGGCGGTGTTCCTGGCAGGATTCGCCTTCGTCTACCGCATCATCCATTCGCCTTTCGGCCAGACGCTGAAGTCGATCCGCGAGAACGAGCCGCGCGCCATTTCGCTCGGCTATTCGACCGACCGGTTCAAGCTGATCGCGTTCACCTTGTCGGCGATGCTGGCGGGCCTGGCTGGATCGATGAAGGCGATCATATTCCAGCTCGCCTCGCTTGCCGACGTGTTCTTCATGACTTCGGCCGACGTGCTCTTGATGACGCTGATAGGCGGTGTCGGCACGCTGCTCGGGCCGGTGGTCGGTGCGGCGGTGCTGGTTACGCTGCAGCGCGAATTGGCGACCTTCGGCGCGTGGGTGGTGGTGATCCAGGGCGTGATCTTCGTTCTCTGCGTGCTGTTCCTGCGCAAGGGCGTGATCGGGACGCTGGAAGAGTTCCTGGCAAACCGGGCCGAACGCAAGACCCAAGGCACAGACGCCACAGCCAAGGCAAAGGTGGCGCAATGAGCGCGCCATCCACCGTTGTCATAGGCATGGGGCCGGGTCTCGGTCAGGCGCTGGTCAAGAAGTTCGCGCGTGAAGGCCATCAGGTGGCCTTTGTAGGTCGCCGCGCCGAGGCAATCAGACGCCACGAGCTGGAGCTTCGCGCGGAAGGTTTGGACGTGGCTGGCTTTGTCGGCGATGCCGGCAACCCCGAACAGATGGACAAGGTGCATGCCGCGATCCGTGAACGGCACGGTGCACCCGAGGTGCTGGTCTACAATGCAGCGATCATCGAGCCGGCGCGGTTCGTAACGCCGTCCCGCATGGGAGAGGTGAAATACGGCACCGCCGACGGCTGGAAGGCGCGTGGCGAACCAGCGAGCGTCGACTACCTCTTCGATGCCTTGAAGACCAATGTTGCCGGCGCGCTACATGCCGCGCAGGCGGTGGCGCCTGACATGATCGAACGCTGTCGAGGCACGATCCTGCTCACCGGTGGCGTGCTGGCTTTCGGCCCATGGATTGAGTGGGGCGTGACCTCGCTTGGCAAGGCGGCGCTACGTAGCCTCGGGCTTTCGCTCGAAAAGGAGATGTCCGAGGCAGGCGTGCATGTCTGCACCGTCGCCATCCATGGCACGATGCAAGCGGGCACACCCTATGATCACGATCTGGTCGCCGACGCCTATTGGCTACTGCATATGCAGCCACGCGCTGAATGGCAGCCCGATTATCACTTCCGCCAGGATGCGGAAGACGGCGGCGATCCGGACGCTTGACGATGGCTGCACCGGCAATCAGGCTCGATGGCAAGCGTGCACTGGTGACGGGTGGCGCAAGCGGCATCGGGGAAACGGCGGCGAAGCTGCTCCACGATCTTGGCGCCGAAATTGTCATTGCCGACCTCGACCGAGGTAAATTGGACGAGGCACAAGCGCGGACCGGCGCCAAGGCCATCACCCAAGGCGATGTCTCAAGTGAAGCCGACAGCGAACGGATGGTTGCAGAGGCCATCTCCGCGCTGGGCGGCCTCGACCTTGTTTTCAATTCGGCCGGGATCGGCGACGATTTGCTGCCTGTCCACGAGCAGTCTGTCGAGCGCTGGCAGCGCGTCATCGACGTCAATCTGCGTGGCACCTATCTGATGTGCCGGGCGGCGGCACGGCCAATGTTGGAGCAAAAGAGCGGTTCGATCGTCAATGTCTCTTCCATTGTCGGGCTTGGTGGCTTTCCGCGCCGGTCGGCATACGCTGCGGCGAAAGCTGGCATCAATCATCTGACGCATACGCTTGCTTGCGAGTGGGGGCCTCAGGGCATCCGCGTCAACGCCATCGCCCCGGCCTATACTCGCACGCCGATGGTCGAGGCGCTGCTCGAGCGCAAGGCATTCGATCCGACCATATTGGAAAAGCGCACGCCGCTCGGCCGCCTGGCCGTACCGGAAGAGATGGCGCGGGCCGCGGTGTTCCTGCTGTCGGACTGGGCGTCCTACATTACCGGTGCGGTGCTGCCAGTGGATGGCGGCTGGAGCGTATTCGGCGGCGCAGGCGATGTGGCCAGCGCCTGAGGCCGCTTTGACGATTGATTAGGCAGTTATTCCAACACATTGATCTGATGATAAAAGCCGCCCCTGATCGGAGCGGCCTTTTCATTGCGATAAGCTAACAGGATCACGTGTTGCGAAAGTCGTCCATGCGGTTCTCATGCAGTGCCAGAACAAGCTCGCGCTTGCGGATCTTGGCGGCTTCGACAGGCATTTTGTCGATGAAGTGGATGGCGCGGGGTGCCTTGTAGGCGGCAAGGTTTTCGCGGCAGTAGCGCGTGATTTCCTCGGCGCTGACCTCCTGGCCCTCAGCCTTGACGATGACAGCTACGGGGATTTCACCCTTGCTCTCGTCGGGCGCACCAACGACCGCGCACATGGCGACCCCTGGGTGCTTGTAGAGCAGCGCTTCAATTTCGAGCGGATAGACATTGTGGCCGCCAGCAATGATGACGTCCTTCTTGCGGTCGACGATGAACAGATAGCCGTCCTCGTCGACATAGCCGAGATCGCCTGACTTCCAGCCGCCATTGCCAAAGGCTTCGGTCGTTGCCTTCTCGTCCTGCCAGTAGCCCTGGGCTACGCAATCGCCCGAGATAATGACTTCGCCGATCTCGCCCTGGGGCACCGGATTACCGTCGTCGTCGAGGATGGAGATACGCGAACTGCCGACCGGCAATCCGGCGGAGCCCGCCTTGCGGATGCCAGCGGTGGGTTCCATGACGTTCTGGCCGCTGGTTTCGGTCGAGCCATACACTTGCGTGACGCGCGCGCCGGAGAGGTCCTCGAAACGGCGGATAACCGGCTGCGGAACCGGCGAGCCGCCGGTGGTGCAGATGCGCAGAGAGGACAGGTCGTGCCTGGTCGGGTCGACCTCGTTGACCATGTAGACATACATGGTCGGCGTACCGCCGAAATAGGTCGCCTTGTGCTTGCTGATGTCGGCCAGAACGCGGCCAGTGTCCCAGCGCTCGTGCAAAACGATGGTGCCGCCGGTGTAGAGGCACAAATTGAGCGTCACCGTCAGGCCAAAATTGGTGAACAGCGGCACCGCGCAGAGATAGGTTTCCTCAGCAAAGCGCGTACGGTGCGAAACCATCATGTCGCGCAGCGTCGAACTTTGGTTGAACTGTGACTGGGCCGCCCCCTTTGGCGCGCCGGTGGTGCCGGAGGTGAAAAACAGGGCGCAGATATCGTTGATATCGCAAGGCGCATCGTCGAAGGTCGAAGGGGCTTCGGCCATCAGGGTGCCAAGGTCGTCGGCGTCAGCTTCGCCGGATGCAACCAGACAGTGCCTCAGCTCGGAAAATTCGTCGCGAATCTCGGAGAAGTAAGGCCAGGTCGAACCGTCGGCTATGAGTGCCTTCATGCCGGTTTGTGTGACGATCTTGCGCAGCTCGGCGTGTCGGAACATGGCGCTGAGCGGCGCGGGGACCGCGCCGAGGCGCTGGCAGGCCCAAAAACCGATCGCCATCATCGGCGTGCTCGGCAGATACAGCCCGACGCGGTCGCCCCTGGTGACGCCACGCGAGGCCAGCACATTGGCAAGCTGCGCGGTCAGTTCGCCGAAGCGCGCATATGTAATCGTTTCCTTGTCGGTCACGATGAAGCGGCGGTCGCCGATCAGCCGCGCATTGCGCGCCAGGATCTGGCTCAGGATTTCCATGCTCGTCTTCCTGCACTTGCAAATTGGGATTCTGCGCCGACTTGAAAACCCGCGCGCACCACAGGGCATCGTCTGCACAGACTAAGGCCTATCGGCAAGCACCAGTCAGGAGATGAGGATGCCGCCGTCGATGGGCAATTGGTGGCCGGTCATGCGACGAGATTCGTCGGATGCGAGGTAAAGCGCTGCGTTGGCCACATCGATCGGCTCGGCGATGCCGAGCAGATAGGCGTCGAACTGCGCCTTGAGATGCGGTTCGCGCTCGAAGAAGCCGAGCACGCGCTCGGTGGCGACAGCGCCGGGAACGAGCGTGTTGACGCGGATGTTGTCCTTGGCGAATTCGACGGCCATCGAACGCGTCAGCGAGATGATGCCGCCCTTGGCAGCCGAATAGGCGTCGCGGTTGGGGATGCCCATCGCGCCGACGATAGACGAGCAGTTGATGATCGAACCGCCGCCGGACCGCTGCATCAGCGGAATGGCGTTGCGGCAGCAGACCCAGGTACCAAACAGGTCGAGCTTGATGCAGCGCCAGAATTCCTCGAACGGCGCCACAGTCACCGGGCCGTCGGCAGAGCTTGAGCCGCCTGCGTTGTTGTAAAGCACGTCAAGACGTCCCCAGGCGTCCATCACCGCCTTGAACGAGGCTTCGACGTTATCGGGCTCGGTGACATCGGTTTCGACATAGATGGCAACGCCGCCCGCGGCGTTTATCGAGGCGGCAATTGCTTCGCCTTTGTCGCGGCGGCGGCCGGCAATAGCGACCTTGGCCCCTTCCTGAGCGAACAGCCGCGCGGCGGTCTCGCCGATGCCGCCGGTTGCGCCAGTGATGAATGCGACTTTGCCTGCCAGACGGGCCATGATTTTCCTCCTGATATGATTGCGCGAACCTGCGCGCGATGGCGCCCGCAACATCGTCCGAAAAGACTAACGCTGCGCATCAACCCCTTCGTTTTCAGCGCAAATCGGCGGGTTCCCGATGACTAGTCCCATCAGACGATGTTTGCCCTGTGCCGCTGTCCCATTCCTTGCCTCGATCAAAGATGTTGGCAGCGCCGAAATGGCAGCAAAAAACGGCGTAGGGGAAAATGAAGGCAGTCATCTGCAGGGAGTTCGCCCCAAGGGCAGAACTCAGGATCGAAGAGGTTCCCGCGCCACGGGCCGGGAACGGTCAGGTTGTCATTCGCGTCGAGGCATGCGGTATCAACTTTTTCGACGGGTTGATGGTCGAGGGCAAATACCAGACCAAGCCCGAGCGGCCGTTTTCGCCGGGAAGCGAAGTGGCTGGTGTCATCAGCTCCGTAGGTGCGGGTGTCGAGCATCTGAAGCCCGGCACGCGTGTGTTGGCTTTTGCCGGTATCGGCGGCTATGGCGAGCAGGTGGTGGTTGATGCCTGGCGCGTGTTCCCGATCCCGGACGAAATGAGCTTTGTCGAAGCTGCGGGCTTCCTCATCACCTATGCGACCTCGCATCACGCATTGAAGGATCGGGCGCAGATCAAGCCTGGCGAGACGCTGCTTGTCCTTGGTGCTGCCGGCGGCGTTGGCCTGACGGCCGTCGAACTGGGCAAGCAGATGGGCGCTCGTGTCATCGCCGCAGCCTCCAGCGACGAAAAGCTTAAGCTGTGCCGCGAATATGGTGCTGACGAGACGATCAACTATTCCACCGAGGATTTGCGCCAGCGCATCAAGGACGTGACCGACGGGCAGGGCGTCGATGTGGTCTATGACCCGGTCGGCGGTAGCCTGACTGAGACTGCTGTGCGCAACCTTGCATTGTTCGGCCGGCATCTGGTGATCGGCTTTGCCGCCGGCGACATTCCCAAGATCGCGCTCAACCTTCTGCTGCTCAAGCAGTCGGCGCTGATCGGCGTCTTCTGGGGCGCCTATGCGCGCTCTGCGCCGGAGAAGAACGCGGCCAATATCGCCGAGCTCATGGGCTGGTTCGCCAAAGGCAAACTCAAGCCGCACATCTCGGCCGAATATCCGCTCGAACGCTTCGCCGAAGCGCTCGACGTGGTGATGGAGCGGGCGGTCAAGGGCAAGGTGGTTCTGGTCACCGGAACTAGTGGCAATAGCAGGGAAGGAGTGCCGGCATGACCGAGCAACTCGTCAAGACCGTTTCGGTCGCAAAGCACGGCAATATTCTGGTCGCAACAGTCGACAATCCGCCCGTGAATGCGCTGTCGCACTCAGTGCGCGCTGGGCTGATCGACGCCGTTCAGGCGCTGGAGAGCGATGCGGAAGCGTGCGCCATGGTGATCGTCTGTGCGGGCCGCACCTTCATTGCCGGCGCCGACATCCATGAATTCAAGAAGCCGATGATGGAGCCGCTGCTCGGCGAAGTTATCGAAACCCTCGACGCTGCCACCAAGCCAATCATTGCCGCCATCCACGGAACCGCGCTCGGCGGCGGCCTCGAAGTAGCGATGGCCTGTAGTTACCGCCTTGCCCTCGACGGCTCGAAGGTCGGCCTACCCGAAGTCAAGCTTGGCATCCTGCCGGGATCGGGCGGCACCGTCCGTCTGCCGCGCCTGATCGGTGTCGGACAGGCGCTGACGATGATCAGCGAAGGCGGCCAGATTTCGGTGCGCGATGCCCGCGAGAAGGGCCTGATCGACGAGGTCGTGTCGGGTGACCTCAAGGCTGCGGCCATCGTCTTCGCCGAGAAGGTGATTGCTGATGGTTCCAAGGTTCGCCGTACCAGCGACCTGCCTGTGCCTACATTCGATCCGGCCACGCTCGAGGCCAGCCGCGCCGCATTGGCGAAGAAATACAAAGGCTTCAAAGCACCTCTCGTCGCAGTGGATCTGCTCAAGATGGTCACCGAGACGTCGGTCGCCGAGGCTACTGCGCTCGAATACAAGACCTGCAAGGAGCTGTTGGTTTCGCCGCAGTCCAAGGCATTGCGCCACATCTTTGCGGCTGAACGCGAAGCCCTCAAGATAGACGGCGTTGGTGCGGACGTTAAGCCGCGTGACGTGAATAAGGTCGCGATTGTCGGCCCTGGCACGATGGGGCGCGGCATCGCTGCTTGCTTCCTCAATATCGGCATTCCGGTGACGCTGATCGGCCTCACCGACGAAGGTCTGGCTTCCGCGACCAAGGCAATCGGCAAGATCTACGAAGGCTACGTCAAGCGCGGCAGCCTCAAGGCTGAAGAGATGGAGCGCCGCCTGGCGCTGCTGACCACTACGACTTCTTATGACGGTATCGGTGACGTAGATCTGGTCATCGAGGCGGTGACGGAACAGCTTGACGTCAAGAAGGAGGTCTTCGCCAAGCTTGACGCGGTGCTGTGCAATGAGGCGATCATCGCCACCAACACCTCGTTCCTGGATATCGAGGAACTGGCGACGACCAGCAAGAATGCGGCGCGCGTTGCCGGCATGCATTTTTTCAACCCCGCCAATGTCATGAAGCTGCTCGAAAACGTCCGGGCGGCAAACACCGCTCCCGACGTGCTCGCCACCACCACAGCGCTCGGCAAGCGTCTCGGCAAGGTTCCTGTCATGGTTGGGCGTTCCGAAGGTTTCGTTGCCAACCGCATGCTTTCCAAGCGGACGCGCGAAGCACAGTTTTTGCTTGAGGACGGTGCGACGCCGCAACAGGTCGACCGCGTGCTAACCGCCTTCGGCTTCCCAATCGGGCCATTCGCCCTCGCTGACCTTGCCGGAATGGACATCATGGCCGCCGCGCGTGCTGCACGCGTCGCCCGGATGTCGCCACGCGAGCAGCAGTGCAACATCGTCGACCGCCTGGTGGCTGCTGGCCGTCTCGGCCAGAAGTCGGGCGCGGGCTATTATATCTATGACGAGAACCGCAAGGCCTCGCATGACCCCGCAGTCGACGAACTGCTTGAGGCACACCGCAAGGAGCGCGGCTTCGTCGCGCGTACCATCACCGACGAGGAGATTCTCGAACGCTGCCTCTACGCCATGGTCAACGAGGCGGCCAAGATCCTCGACGAAGGTGCGGCAGTAAGGCCTAGCGATATCGACGTCATCTGGACCAACGGCTTCGGTTTCCCGACCTATCTGGGCGGACCGATGTTCTACGCCGACCAGATCGGCCTGGCGAAGGTCAAAGCTGCGCTCGACAAATATGCCGGCCTGGTGGGCGATCAGTATTTCAAGCCGGCCGCGCTCATAGAGCGGCTGGTAGCCGAGGGCAGGGGTTTTTACGGCTGAGCCGTGGAACCTTGCCGAACCAATACGAAGAACAAACGGATTAGGTATCTATGAACAAGGAAATGGACCTGAAAGCGGTCGTCGGCCAATTGCGCGACGGCATGACGATCGGATTTGGCGGCTGGGGTCCCCGCCGCAAGCCGATGGCGCTGGTGCGTGAGATTCTCCGTTCCGATCTCAAGGATCTGACGCTGGTGGCATATGGTGGCCCCGAGATCGGCATGCTGTGCGCGTCCGGCAAGGTGAAGAAGCTGATGTATGGCTTCGTGTCGCTCGATGCGATGCCGATCGAGCCCTATTTCCGCAAGGCACGCGAGGCTGGTGCGGTGGAAGTCAGCGAACTCGACGAGGGTCTGCTGCTGCTCGGTCTCCAGGCTGCCGGTCACAATTTGCCTTTTGCAGCGACCCGCGTCGGCCTCGGTTCGGACGTCATGAAGTACAACCCGCACTTCAAGACCGTGAAGTCGCCTTATGACGACGGCGAAGTGCTGCTCGCCATGCCGGCGATCAAGCTCGACGTTGCGCTGATCCACGTAAGCCGCGCCGACCGGCTGGGCAACACCCAGACCGATGGTCCGGACCCGTTCTTCGACGGCCTGTTCGCTCGCGCCGCCGATAAGGTGTTCGTCACAACCGAAGTTCTGGTCGACCGCATCGGCGATGAATATTCCGACAAGGCCAAGTCGAACCTGTTCGAGCGCTGCCTGGTTACCGGCGTGGTCAAGGCACCGCTCGGCGCCCATCCGACCGCAGCGCATGACGCTTATGGCTGGGACATGGGCCACCTCAAGGCCTATGCCGCGTCGGCGACCGAAGAGGGCGCCTGGCAGCGCTATGTCGACGAATATGTGAAGGGCGATGAGGCCAGCTACATCGCGAGCGTGGGCGGCGAAGCCCAGATCCGCGCCTTGCCCCTCCCCATTTTCTGATCGGATACGATATGACGACTGCAAAAGACTTCACGCTTGCCGAATTGATCATCGCCACCGGCGCGCAAGCCTGGGCGGCCGATGGCGAGGTTCTGGCCACCGGCATCGGCCCGCTGCCGCGTCTGGCGGCTGGCCTTGCCAAGCTCACCTGCGCGCCCGGCATCATGATGACCGACGGCGAGGCTTATCTCGTCGAAGACCCGATCCCGCTTGGACCGCGCGGCGACTACAAGCCAAAACTTTCCGGCTGGATGCCTTATAGCCGCGTCTTCGACAGCGTCTGGAGCGGCCGCCGCCACGCCATGGTGACGCCGGTTCAGGTCGACCGCTACGGGCAGGGCAACATCTCCGCTCTTGGTGGTGATTTCCAAAAGCCCAAGGTTGCGATGCTGGGTGTTCGCGGGTTTCCGGGCAACTCGATCTGCCACAAGAATTCGATGTTCCTGCCCAACCACTCCAAGCGCACCTTCGTTGAAGGTGAAGTCGATGTGGTGGCGAGCGTCGGCTACAACGCCAAGAACTGGCCGGAAGGCACCAAGCCTGCCGACGTTAAGCTCGGCGTGGTCGTCACAGACCTGTGCGTGTTCGATTTCAACGGCCCCGATCACGTCGCCCAGGTGCTGTCGCTGCATCCAGGCGTCACCTTCGAGCAGGTGCAGGAAGCAACCGGCTTCCCGCTGCTGCGCGCTGTAGGCATGACCACGACGGCCGCGCCGACCGAGGAACAGCTGGCGATCATTGCAAAGCTTGATCCGCACAATGTCCGCGCGACCGTGCTGAAGGGCAATCCTTCGGGCGTCCGCGCTGCCTGATACGCACTCGCCGCCGGTGAACCAACCGGCGGCACCTCTCTTGAAATAGCAGCGGCGGACGGAATATGGACTTCGAATACAGCGCAAAGACCAAAGACCTGCTCGCGCGTCTCAACGCCTTCATGGACGAGCATGTCTATCCGAACGAACGCCGTTATCACGACGAAGTGGAAACCGACCGCTGGGGCCATCCACCTGTGCTCGAAGAGCTGAAGGCAAAAGCCAAGGCTGCCGGACTGTGGAACCTGTTCCTGCCGGAATCCCACCATGGTGCAGGCCTCACCAACACCGAATACGCGCCATTGTGCGAGGTGATGGGTCGGGTGCATTTCTCGTCGCAGATCTTCAATTGCTCGGCGCCTGACACCGGCAATATCGAGACCATCGAGCGCTACGGCACTGAAGAGCAGAAGGCGCGCTGGCTGCCCGGCATGCTCGACGGTTCGATCCGCTCGGCATTCGCCATGACCGAGCCGGATGTCGCTTCCAGCGACGCCACCAATATCCAAAGTTCGATTGTCCGCAACGGCGACGATTATGTCATCAACGGCCGCAAGTGGTGGATTTCGGGTGTCGGCGACCGGCATTGCGAACTTTTGATTTTCATGGGCAAGACCGATCCCAACGCTGCCAAGCATCAGCAGCAGTCGATGATCCTGGTGCCGATGGACACGCCTGGCATCAAGGTTTTGCGCCCGATGACCGTGTTCGGTTATGACGACGCGCCGCACGGCCACATGGACATGACCTTCGAGGATGTGCGCGTGCCTGTTGCCAACATGCTGCTCGGCGAAGGACGCGGCTTTGAGATCGCGCAAGGCCGCCTTGGACCTGGTCGAATCCACCACTGCATGCGCTTGATTGGCCTTGCCGAACGCTGCCTGGAGCTGATGTGCCGGCGCGTGAAAAGTCGCGTAGCGTTCGGCCGTCCCATCGGTGAACAGTCGGTGACGCTGGAGCGCATCGCAGAATCCCGCATCATGATCGACCAGGCGCGTCTGCTGACGCTGAAGGCCGCCTACATGATGGACACTGTCGGCAACAAGGCGGCGCGCGCCGAGATTGGGATGATCAAGGTCGCCGCGCCCAACATGGCCTGCAAGGTCATCGACTGGGCAATCCAGGCCCACGGCGCGGCAGGTGTGTCGCAGGACTTCGTGCTCGCCAACTACTATGCGCACGCCCGCAAGCTGCGTTTCGCCGATGGTCCCGACGAGGTGCACCGCAACCAGATCGGACGCATCGAGTTGGCCAAATACGCTGACATCGGCTGAGGGCGGAGCATGGACGCCAGCCGTTTCGTCGGTACCGAACCGCTCGCAGCCGACAGCCCGATCAATGTCGAGCGGCTTCACGCCTATCTGAAAGCCAACATTGAGGGCTGCGAGGGCACGCTCACTGTTGAGCGCTTCCGTGGCGG
The DNA here is from genome assembly GCF_056401815.1 of Aminobacter sp. P4_D5. NCBI lineage: Bacteria > Pseudomonadati > Pseudomonadota > Alphaproteobacteria > Hyphomicrobiales > Phyllobacteriaceae > Aminobacter > Aminobacter sp. P4_D5. Next base: position 29,443 of record NZ_JBFUIP010000019.1, read on the forward strand.
ACAGTCCAACCCGACGATGCTGCTTAGTTTCAACGGCAAGCGCAGCCTGGTGTTGCGCAAGAAGCCGGTCGGCAAGCTATTGCCCTCGGCACACGCGGTCGACCGCGAATTCCGCGTCATCAGCGCGCTCCGCGACACCGACGTGCCGGTGGCCGGCGCCAAGCTGCTCTGCGACGACGAGACTATAGTTGGGGCAATGTTCTACATCATGGATTTTGTCGAGGGTCGCTCCTTCTGGGCGCCGTCGCTGCCGGAGCAGTCACCCACCGAGCGCCGCGCGATCTACATGGAGATGAACCGTGTCGCTGCCGCCTTGCACAACACCGACTATAAGGCGATCGGCCTCGAAAGTTTCGGCAAGCCCGGCGACTATGTCGCGCGCCAGGTGGCGCGCTGGTCCAAGCAGTATCGCGCTTCCGAGACCGAAACCATCGAGGCGATGGACCGGCTGATCGAATGGCTGCCTGACAATATCCCGCCGGAAACCCGCACTTCGCTTATCCACGGCGACTTCCGCATCGACAACATGTTGTTTCACCCGACAGAGCCGCGTGTGTTGGCTCTGGTCGACTGGGAGCTGTCGACGCTGGGCGAGCCGATGGCCGACTTCGCCTATCACATGCTGACATGGCGCCTGCCGAACAAGCCTTATCGTGGCCTCGGCGACCTCGACATAACCGGGCTCGGCATTCCCGACGAGCGCAGCTACCGCGACGCCTATCTCAAAGCGACCGGGCAGGAGGGGGGCTCGGATCGGCATTGGTATGCCTACCTGGCCTACAGTCTGTTTCGCGTTGCCGGCATCCGCCAAGGCATCATGAAGCGTGTGGTCGACGGCAACGCATCGAATGCGCATGCCCGCGAAGCCGGCGCGCTGGCGCGGCCCGTGGCCGAATTCGGCTGGCGCTACGCCGAACTGGCAATGAAATCATAAGGGAGCGAGCCCCATGAGCACGACGCAGGCGTTGTATCGGGCTGAAGGCACAGCCATCGTCATCGGCGGCAGCGGCGGCGTTGGCGCCGAGATCTGCCGGGTGCTGGCGCGTGATGGCTGCGACGTGGCGTTGACTTATCATAGCAACGAGGCCAAGGCCGAAGCTGCGGCAGAGGCCGTACGCGGCGAGGGCCGCAAGGCCTCCATCCACAAGCTCAATATCGAGGATGTCGAAGCGACGCGCGCGTTCATCGACGGCGTTGCCGAAGCTGGCGGCGGTATCCACACGGTCGTCTATGCCGCCGGGCCGCTGGTGCCGCTGATCCATCTGAGCAAGATCGAGCCGGAACAGATGCGCAAGCACTTGATGCAGGACGCATTCGGCTTTTTCAACGTCATTCATTTCGCTATTCCGCATCTGCGCAAGGCACGAGGCTCGATCGTCGCCTGCCAGAGCTCGGCGCAATATCGCTATGCTTCAGCGGATGGATTGTCGGTGGTGCCGAAATCCGCCGTGCATGCGCTGATGAAGGGCGTGGCCAAGGAAGAAGGACGCTACGGCATCCGCGCCAATGGCGTGGCGCTTGGCATCATCGAGACCGGCCAGCATACGGAACTGACCAAGCTCGGCTTTATCGACGAGAAATACGCGCAAGCGGCTGCAATGAACACGCCTCTGCGCCGCAACGGCAAGGCCATCGACATCGCAGAAGCCGTTTCGTTCCTGGCCTCCAGCCGCGCCGGCTTCATCACCGGCGAAGTCATCAATGTTGATGGCGGCTACCACGTCTGATCGCATTTCCCGCGCGGGTTTCCGAGCCCGCGTCGACCGTTAGTCTTTTCAGACGATGTTCAGACCTTGGCACGCTCCTAGGCAAGTGGTTGGAAAACTTCGGTTCCGGACGTTTCGAAGCGGGGCGCAAACGCCCACTTTGTCTCCGGTTCCCCGCCGAAACATAGCATTTCTGGAGCCATCCCTTGCGAGAAGCCGTCATCGTTTCAGTCGCCCGTACCCCAATCGGTAAGGCCTTTCGCGGTGCCTTCAATGACACCGAAGCCCCGGCACTGTCCGGCCACGCGGTGCGCGAAGCGGTCAAGCGAGCGGGCATCGCCCCCGACGCGGTCGAAGATGTCATTTTGGGTTGTTCGGCCCAGCAGGGCACACAGGGCTACAACATCGGTCGCCTCAGTGCTGCCGCCGCCGGCCTGCCGGACAATGTCCCAGGCATGACTATCGACCGCATGTGCTCGTCGGGCCTGATGGCTCTGTCGATTGCCGCCAAGCAGATCATCGTCGACGGCATGGAAACTGTCGTTGCCGGCGGCGTCGAGTCGATCAGCCTGACCCAGAACAAGCACAAGAACACTTTTCGCGCGCGCTCGCAGGCCGTGACCGAGCATTGGCCGCATATGTACATGACGATGATCGAGACCGCGGAGATCGTCGCCAGGAAGTATGGCATCAACCGCGAAGTGCAGGACGAGTTCTCGCTGGCGAGCCAGTTGCGTACGGCCGCTGCCCACCAGGCCGGACGTTTCGACGACGAGATCGTTCCGATGGCCTCGCGCAAGATGGTGGTCAACAAGGAGACCAACGAGACCAGCTTCCAGGACGTGACGCTGGCGCAAGACGAAGGTTTCCGCGCCGATACCAATCTTGAAGGCCTGGCCAAGCTGAAGCCGGTTTTCGCCGACGGTGAAGTCATCAAGGTTGGCGAATACATCACTGCCGGCAACTCCTCGCAGCTCTCCGACGGTGCTGCAGCATTGGTGGTCATGGAAGCCAAGCGTGCCGAACAGCTCGGGTTGAAGCCGCTCGGCGCCTATCGCGGCATGGCCGTTGCCGGCTGTGCGCCCGAGGAGATGGGGATCGGTCCGATTTACGCCGTCCCCAAGCTGCTGCAAAAGCACGGGCTCAAGGTCGACGATATCGGCCTGTGGGAATTGAACGAGGCCTTCGCCAGCCAGGCCGTCTATTGCCGTGACATGCTGGGCATCGACCCGGAAAAGCTCAACGTCAATGGCGGCGCCATCGCGGTCGGCCATCCCTTCGGCATGACCGGCGCGCGCACCAGCGGCCACCTGCTGATCGAGGGACGCCGCCGTGGCGTGAAATACGGCGTCGTCACCATGTGCGTCGGCGGCGGCATGGGGGCTGCCGGACTGTTCGAAATCTTCAACTGACGAATGGAACTACGGGGAGGGCGTTCGATGATTGGTAGCGAGATCGAAATTCAACAAGGTCTCAGGCCCATACTCGGCCCCGCGACCCAGCTTGGCTTCGTCGTTCGCGACATCGAAGCCGCGATGCGCCACTGGATCGACGTGTTCGGCGTCGGTCCATTCATCTTCATGGAACACGGGGTCAGCCAGCCGGTTGGCATCACCTATCATCGCGGCGAACCCGTACAGGTCGAGCTCAAGCTGGCATTCGCCTACATGGGCGACGTCCAGATCGAGCTCATCGAACAGACCAACGACGCAACATCGCCCTATACGGACTTTCTCAAGGCTGGACGCGAGGGCCTGCAGCACCTTGGCTTTTGGGTGCATGATCACGACGAAGCGACGAAGCGTGTCGAGGCAGCCGGCTACGAACGCGACTATGAAATCCGCGTCGCCGGACAGACGCAGCCGATCATCTATTACAAGTCGCCTTCGCTTTACGGGCCGATGCTGGAGATCGTGCCGCCGATGTGGCGCCGTTCGCGCCAGGCGGTGCTGGATCATATCCGCGCCTACAAGGGCGCGGACCCGATCATCCGCTTCGAGACCTATAGCGCCTTCATCGCGCATGCCGGCGTGAAGTTCGACTGAACCTGATCGTTGGTGTTGGCCGTCGGCGTGATCGGCGGCCGACAAAGGCTCACTTTACCAACTTCTCCAGATCGTCGATCTGTTGGCGCAAACCTGCGATTGTCTGGCGCACGGCTTCTGCGTCGCGCGGCTGGTCTTCATGGGCGCGCAGGCCGGCGAGCGCCAGGTCGGCGATGATCTCGCCAATCTCCGTTGGCGTCTTGGCGCCTGAAGGCGAGTACCAGCGCGACGTCCAGTTGGCCATGCCGATCACGGCGAAGGCGGTGACCTTGGGGTCGACAGCGCGGAACTCGCCGCTCGCCATGCCGTCCGAAATGCAGCGCACGTAAAAATCGTATATGTGGCGGCGACCCTGGTTGTAGAGTGGGCCGAGAGCTTCCGGGATCTGCGTTTCCAGGCGCGACAGCAAGATGAATCGGGCGCCCGAAGACAGCCTGCGGACGATACCATCGACAACCGCGCGGCGCAGTCTGTCCGACGCCGACAGGCCCGGTGAGGCCATCAGTTCCTGCAACCGATGCGAAGGCGTGAGCGCCTCGGATTCGACCAAGGCCGCCAACATCTCTTCTTTGTTGCGAAAGTAGTGGTAGACGGCCGAGCGGCCAAGCCCAAGCGCCTGGGCAATGTCGTTGATGCTGGTCTGGACGTAGCCCTTGCTGTCGAAAAGTTCGGCGGCGATGTCGATCAGTTGTTCGCGAACCAGTTCCTTGCGCGGGTTCGTGGATGCACGTGCCGAGAGCTCGCGATCCAAAGCTTCAGCGCCGATACCAGCCGTATCCGTTTGTGTCATTCGCGCCATCCTGCTCAACGCCGAATCTCCAGGCTCAGTGGGCGAACACCGGCCCGTGATTGTTTCGCAAGCAACCGTGGGTCGAATCGTCCGCAGCCCAAGACTGTGGTCAATTCGAATATAATACGGTTCGCACATCTGTAAGCCTGCGATGATGCAGGGTTCTTGTCGTAGCCAGCCAGGATCATGATGTGCTCACGCCGACTTCGCCGCAAACCGGCTGATAGAGTGGAGAGCCGAACATCGGCCGGCGCGAAAGAGGGCGACGGCCATCGGCATCCATGACGCCGTAACGCTCGGCAAGTTCGGTCGAATAGAAGGTTCCGCCGCTGAGCGACATGGCATCTCTTGCGGCATGGACGGCTGCGAGAACACGGCCAATGAAGAACGGCGTTTCAAGATGCGGCAAGGTGCCGGCATTGTCGCCGACCACGCCTCCGGCGGCGATGCCCGCCAATGTACGTTCAGTGCCGATTAGTCCCGGCCATAGCGAGATCGCAGCCACGTTGAACGGCAGCAACTCATGGGCCATGTCGTGCGCGAACTTGTCTTGGCCGGCCTTACCTATTCCGTAGGGCAGGCTGTGGCGATAGACCTTGCCACCGGGGCCGGACGTGTTGGCGATCAGCCCAGAGCGCTGGCGAACCATGATCTGGGCGGCGAAACGGCTTGCTGCATAGCTGGAGCGCAGCCCGACATCGATCATGTCACGCCAAAGCGTCAGCGGCCTTTCCCAAAAATTGCCATCCGGCACGGCCCAGTCGGGCATGGCGAAAGCATTGTTCACCAAAAGATCAAGGCGGCCTTGTTCGGCATCGACACGCTTGAACAACGCCTCGGTCTGGCTGTCGTCGAGGTGATCGCAGATAGCGACGATGCCCTTGCCCCCAACCTTGTCGATTTCCTCGGCGGTCACGCGGACAGTGCCGCCCCAGGAGCCGATGGCCGCCTTGTCGCTGCGGCCGGTGCAGTAGACGGTGAAGCCGGCTTCGCCGAGCGCAATCGCGATGCCACGGCCAAGGCCCCTGCTGGCGCCGGTGACCACCGCGACGGGCCTATCGGTGTCCTGTGCGCTCATTGGGGGCTCCTCGCGTAGCCGAGGCCGAGAGGCTGCTGGTTGTTGGCCAGGGTTTCGGCGAAAGCGGTATGTACAGCAACATCGTTCCAGTCACCTTCGAGAACGGGGTCGGCAATCAAGGGATGCGTTACGAATGACAGCTGCTTCCCGGCGATGCGCACCACCTGGCCATTGATCTTTTCCGCGGCATCGGAGAGCAGGAAACTGACGACCGGTGCGTTAATTTCTGGATCGGGCAGGGCGGCGTAGTGCACCTCTCGGCTGGCAGCCTGTTCGGCCATCAGCGCCTTGTTTTGAGCGGCCATTGCCGTCTCGGCCAGCGGCGACAATGCGTTGACGCGGACGCCTGTGCCGCGCAGTTCCATTGCCCAGCTATAGGTCAGCGAGGCTACGCCGCCCTTGGTTGCGCCATAGCCGCCAAGCGCGATGTCGCCGGCCTGCGAGCCGGATGCGACGTTGACGATCGATCCGCCTTTGCCGGCAGCCAGCATGCGCCGCGCCGCGTGGCTGGCGCAGGCGGCGGTGCCGATCAGATTGACCTCGATCATCCGGCGAAGATCCGCCTCGGTCAGGTCGAGTATCTTGCCGATGCGCAGGATGCCGGCGTTGTTGACGATGCCTGATATCGCGCCGAACGCGTCGATACAGGCGTCGACCAGCGATTGGGCGTAGTTCCAGGAGGAAACATCGCCTGCGTGGGCGACAGCCCTGCCGCCTGAAGCGGTGATAGCGTCGACCGTCGCCTGGGCGGCCTGGGCGCTGATGTCGTTGACAACCACAGCTGCACCTTGCCCGGCCGCGTGGCGCGCATATGCAGCGCCAAGGCCAGAACCGGCCCCGGTGATGACCACCGCCTTGCCTTCAAGTGCCTTCATTTCATGTCCTCCCGGCGGTGAGCATGGCGACGGGGAACGATAGGGGCATCCCACATTTGGACGATGTCGTCACCTGCGTCCGATCGGATCTCAAGGCGAGCGTTAGCCCTTGGGCTTGATACCTTCTGACAGCAAAGCGCGGGCTTCCGGCTGGCCGTTGAGCAAGCGGTTGACGCGGTTCTGCACTCGCCACCCGTCAGCGCTGCGAACCAGTTCCCACCGGTTGGCCCCGGCACGCTCGACACGCCAATGGTCGCCCTGGTTGAGGTAGACACGTGAATAGCCGGTAGCCACCGCCCGGTCGCCGTCGACCGAGACATGCGGCATGGAGATGACATGGGCGCAGCCGTCAGCGACATAGTGGACGTGCGGCTCGATGTTGACCAGAGAACCGACGGTGGCAGCGCCTTCCAGCGGAGCGGCACCGTAGTCATAGCTGCCATTTTCCGCCCAGAGCGAGGCGGTGACATCGCCTGTACGGCTGTCGACCGAAGGGCCGTATGTCGCGAGCAACTGATAGATGGCGAGCTGGTCCTCCAGGCTCTTGATCCGCGCTTCGAGCGTGGCGAGCCGCGTTTCGGTATCCGACATGGGATCCTCCAATGATTTGAACGAGTCGCTTCGCCTTCAGCCGACGGTCTGTGCACCGTCGACCACGATGACCGCGCCCGAGACATACGAGGCGTCGTCGGAAGCGAGATATACGAAGGCCCCCGCTATATCCTCGGGTTCGCCGGTCTCGACCTTCCCCAGGAGCTTCGAGGGGCGGACCGATATGGCCGGATCCTGGTCCTCGATGGGCGACAGGCCGGTGCCGATTTCAGTGCGCACCCGGCCCGGGCAGACGGCATTGAAGCGGACGCCCTTGGGTGCATATTCGGTCGCCAGCGATTTTGTCATGGCGATGATGCCGGCCTTGGACGCGGCATAGGCAGCCGCATAAGCGATGCCGTCGAGACCGGCGGTCGAAGCTGTCGAGACGACATTGCCACGCGAGGCGATCAGCGCCGGCAGTGCCTGGTGCACGACATGGAAGACACTTTCCAGGTTGATGCCGAAGACCTGCGACCACTCTTCGCCGGTCTGTTTGGCGAAATGATCGCGGCGATAGATGCCGGCATTGTTGATGAGGCTGTCGAGTCGGCCATGCAGGGCGAGCGCTTCGTCGACCATGCGGCGAGCGGAGGCCGTGTCCGCTGCATCATAGGCAATCGCGTTGGCGCGCGTAGCGTACTGTTCGGTGGCGGCAGCGCACACTTTTTGCGCACCTTCGACATTGCGGTCGGCGAGGATCAGCGTCGCGCCTTCGGAAGCGAGGCGCAGGGCTGTGGCACGACCGATGCCGGTTGCGGCGCCGGTGACGAGCACCACCTTGTTGTCGAAACGCTTGAGCCCCATTCTTTCCTCCACTGAAGTCGCGGCCGCCAAATGCTAATCGGTCTTCCATAGAGTGGCTGCCAAGGCGAACGGGCATCCCACATTCGGACGATGCTGCTGGCGTCTGCCAATGGCATCCGGCATGAAGCGCTTTCGCATTCATTGCCGAGCCCGATAGCTTGAAGCCACACCTCACGCGTGATGGACCCGCATGATCCTTGAATTCACATCCGACCAGCAGATGATCCGCGAGGAGGCAGAACGCTTCTTGCGCGAGCAGTCTTCGTCTGAAGCCATTCGGCGTGTCATCGACACCGGCGCCGCATATGATGCCAATCTATGGAACATCATTTCGCGCGAACTCGGCTGGTGCGCGATGGCAATTCCTGAGGAATTCGGCGGACTGGGCCTTGGCGCGACCGAAGTCGCAATCTTGATGGAACTCACCGGTTCGCGACTTGCCTGCGTGCCCTTCTGGTCGACGGTATGCCTGGCGGCACCACTTCTCCAGTCGGTGGGAAGCGAAGCAGCCAAGGCGAAATATCTAAGGGCCATCGCCGTCGGCGAAATGGCCGTGACAGTTGCCATTGCCGAACCTTCCGCAGCCGATCCGCTGGCGATGGTTGCGGTCAAGGCCACCAAAACGGCCGGCGGTTACCGGCTCGATGGCAAGGTCGACCAGGTGATCGACCTCGCAGCTGCCGACGTAGTGTTGATCCCGGCCCGGCTTGACGATGGCGAGCTCGCACTCTTTGCCCTAGCGCGCGAGGCCGGCCAGAAAATCACGCCGCTCAAAGTGATGGACGCTACCCGCTCGATTGCCTCGCTTGAGCTGGCTGGGCTCGAAGTGTCGGCGGAAAGCCGCATCGATGGCGGCGGAGTGATCGAAGCCGAGTTCCGGCAGGCATTGTCATTCGCCAATCTTGGCCTCGCCGCTGAACAGGTGGGGGCGGCACAGGGCGCACTCGACATTACGCTCGCTTACATTTCCGAGCGCGTGCAGTTTGGCCGCACCATCGCGTCGTTCCAGGCGATCAAGCACCGCTGCGCAAAGCTGGTCGTCGACATCGCCGAGGCGCGTTCGCTGGTTTTTGGCGCGGCCGCGTCCCTCGGTCATATCGAAGTGGCCGAAAGCGCGCTCGAAATCGCTGGTGCGCGCATCGTGGCATCGGACGTGCAGTACCTCGCCGCCGAAGAAGCGATCCAGCTGTATGGCGGTGTCGGTTTCACTTGGGAATACGATCCGCATCTCTATTTCAAACGCGCCCAGGCGTCGGCTTGCCTGCTCGGTTCGCGCGAGGCGCATCTCGACCGCATTGCCGCAGCCCTATTCAGCGATGGAGGCCGTTCATGAGCGATCTCGACGCTTTCCGCACCGAAGTGCGCGGTTGGATGGATACACATCTGGTCGGCAAATTCGCGGAGCTCAAGCATCGCGGCGGCTCGGGTGAGGGCGATGCCTTGCCTGAACTGCGCAAGGAATGGGAGCGCGAACTGGCAACCGGTCGCTGGACCTGTCCCGGCTGGCCAGTTGAGCACGGCGGACGCGGACTTTCGGTCGCCGAGCAGGTCGTGTTCCAGGAAGAATACAGCCGTGCCGGCGGACCGGGCCGCATGGGCCATATCGGCGAAGGGTTGATGGGGCCGACGCTGATCGCCTTCGGAACCGAGGAGCAAAAACAGCGCTTCCTGCCCGGTATCCTGAGCGGTACCGAATTCTGGTGCCAAGGCTATTCCGAGCCGAGTGCCGGATCCGACTTCGGCAACATCAAGACCCGCGCCAGGCAGGAAGCCGAGACCGGTGACTGGCTGGTCTCTGGCCAGAAGGTGTGGACCTCGCTTGCGCATCTGTCGGACTGGGTCTTCGTCGTGGCGCGCAGCGATGAAGCATCGGTCGGGCGCAACGGGTTGATCTTCTTGCTGATGCCGCTTGACCAGCCGGGCGTTGAAATCCATCCGATCAAGCAGATAGGCGGCGGTTCCGAATTCAATTCGGTGTTCTTCGATGGCGCCCGCGCCAAGGCTGATCATGTTTTGGGCAAGCCCGGCGACGGTTGGAAGATCGCCATGGCGTTACTTGGCTTCGAACGAGGGATTTCCACGCTTGGCCAGCAGATGGGTTTCCAGCAGGAACTCGACCTGATCGTCGAGCTCGCCAAGGAGAACGGTTCGGACCGCTCGCCAGCCATTTGCCAGCGTGTTGCCCGCGCTTGGGTCGGGCTGCGTGCCATGCGTTATCTTGCCATGCGCGTGTTGAGCGACGAGCCCTCAGCGGAGACGCGTCGCGAGGCCCTTTCCTACAAATACCACTGGTCGAACTGGCACCGCGACCTCGGCAAGCTTGCCATGGATGTGCTGGGCATGGACGCCAACGTCGTTTCAAACGATCCGCGCCGTGAGCGTCTGCAGCAGATGTTCCTGTTTGCCCGCGCCGACACGATCTACGGCGGCACCAACGAGATCCAGCTCAACATCATCGCCGAGCAAGGGCTTGGCATGCCCAAGGAGCCGCGCGGCAAGCTGTGATGAATACATTCGCGCCGCCCCTGGCGCGGTGAGGTTTGGGAGGACCTGTATGGGCATTCGGGAGGTGGACCTGAGCCAACTTGCGGCGCGCGACGCGCTGCGGCGACTAGTGACGGCTTATTCGCGGGCGGTCGACCGGCGTGATTTCGCGCTGCTGCGCAGCCTCTACCACGACGATGCCCACGAGGTGCATGGCGAAATGTTCGTCGGCGGGCCGGACGCCTACGTCGCCTTTGTCGAAAAAGCGCTGTCGAACTATGCCGCGACTGCGCATTACGTGGTCAACGCCAGCTTCGAAATCGACGGCGAACGTGCCGAAGGCGAGATATACAAGATCAACTATCATCGCACGCACGGCGCCGATGCCCATGAAGTGATCACCGGCAGCCGCAGCCTCGACCGCTACCGGCGCGACGAGGGTGAATGGCGCTTCACGGGCCGTTCGATCACGCTCGACTGGTCGACCAAGCGCAGCGTCGATGCCGATGCCTATCGCGATTTCGCCGCCGGCAGCCCGCTCGGGCGGCCAGGACCCGATGATTTGTCTTACGAGGTCCTGAAATTGTTCGGCCGCTTCGGTGGCTGATCCAGAAAAGTGCAATAGCGGGCGTTCCGCGCGGAGGAAACATGACTGCACAGACGAGACAATTCGCAGGCAAGATTGCCGTGGTGACAGGGGCAGGCAACGGCATCGGCCGCGCCGCGGCCATCGCCTATGCCCAGGAAGGCGCTGACGTTGCCATTCTCGACCGCGAGGCCGATGCTCTTGCCGAGACCGCCGAATTGGTGCGGGCGTTTGACGTACGCGCGCTGCCGCTGGTCGGCGACCTGACGGATCAGCAGGTTGTCGTCGACAGCTTTGCCCGCATCAAGCGTGAACTGGGGCCTGTCGATATCCTGCTCAACAACATCGGGCAGACCGCGCGGGAGAATTACTCGGAATTCTGGCAAGCCAAGCCCGAAACACTGCAGTTCGTTGTCGGGGTATCGCTCATGACCACGTTGACCTGCACCCGTCAGGTGGTCGAAGACATGCGCGAGCGCCGCTCGGGCAAGATTGTGTCCATCTCGTCCGACTCGGCGATGAATGGTGACATCGGCACAGTCGATTATGCTTCGGCCAAAGCTGGTGTGCTTGGCTTCACCCGTGCACTCGCCCGCGAACTCGGGCCGTTCAAGGTCAACGTCAACGCCGTTTGCCCTGGGCCGACGAACACGCGCGCCATGCAGCGCATTCCCAAGGACGCCTATGAGCGCGCCAAGAACATGATCCCGCTGGGCGAACTGAGCGAGCCTGAAGACATCGCCAACGCGGTGGTGTTCCTGTCCAGCGACAAGGCGCGCTTCATTACCGGCCAGACGCTGATGGTCAATGGCGGCCGCGTCTTCTACTGAAAATGGCCGTTAGTTCATTCAGACGATGTTCGGCTTTGTGCGGCGCATCATTTGAAACGAGACAGCGTGATCGCCCCATGTCGATAGGGCAATGGGCGGTCGCCGAATTCAGCAAGAGAGAATGACCATGAGCCTGCATACCGTCCTGTGCGAACGCCTCGGGAGCCGCTTCCCGGTTGTGCAGACGGCCATGGGCTGGGTCGCCGACGCCAATCTGACTGCCGCCACCTGCAATGCCGGCGGCTTCGGCTTCTTTGCCGGTGCGACCACAGAGCCGGGCGATGTCGAAAACCAGCTCCTTGCCATCAAGTCGAAGACCGACCGTCCCTTCGGCGTCAATTTTCACATGTTCCAGCCCAACGCCGAGGAAGTGATTGCGGCTGTCATCAAGCACAAGGTTCGCGCCGTCAGCTACGGTCGCGGTCCCGATGCCAAAACGATCAAGCGGCTGAAGGACGCCGGAGTTGTCTGCATGCCGACAGTTGGCGCGGTCAAGCACGCGATCAAGGCTGTCGAACTTGGTGCCGACATCATCACAGTGCAGGGCGGCGAGGGCGGCGGACATACGGGTGCCGTGCCGACTACCATCCTGTTGCCCCAGGTGCTTGACGCGGTGAAGGTGCCGGTCGTTGCCGCGGGCGGCTTCTTCGACGGTCGCGGCCTGGCGGCCGCTCTCGGATATGGCGCAGCTGGCATTGCCATGGGCACGCGTTTCTTGATGACCAAGGAATCGCCGGTCCCGCGCTCAGCGCTTGACCGCTACCTCGCCACCAAGGACCCGACGCTGATCCGCACGACCACCGCCGTCGACGGCATGCCGCAGCGCTTCATCGAGAATGCCGAGATCAGGCGCCTTGAAAGCATGGGCCTGCCAGCGAGGCTTGCGATGAGCATGAAATATGCCCGCCAGTGGGGCAAGGAGGCTGGCCTCGGCCCGATCGCCATGGCCAAGCTTGGGCTCAAGGTTCTGTCGAGCGGCGAAAACAGCTTTGCTCAGACTGTGATGGCACCGAACCTGCCGACGCTGGTGCAGCGCGGCGTGGTCGAAGGCAACACGGAAACCGGCCTGCTGCCATCTGGCCAGGCGGCAGCGATGATCGACAAGCTCGAAAGCTGCGAGGAGCTGATTACACGCATCGTCGCCGAGGCCGAAGCGCGGCTTAGGGAAATTTCGGCGCTCGTCGCCACGAAGTGAAGGAGAGTCTCGCGATGAGCGATCAGTTCTGGACCAAGATCGACGCAGGCATGGCCGAGCTGGTGATCGAAAACCCGCCGGTCAATGCGCTCGACAGCATCGGCTGGCGCAAGCTTTCGCAGGCCATCGACGGCCTGAATGCCGACCCTGAGGTGCGTGTGATCGTCATCCGCGCCGAGGGCCGGGGCTTTTGCGCTGGCGTCGACATCAAGGAACTGCAGAAGCATCCCGAGCGCATCCCTGAGGTGAACGCTGGCAACTGGGAGACCTTCCGCTCCGTGCATCGCGGCCTCAAGCCGGTGATCGTGGCGGCGCATGGCTACATTCTCGGCGGCGGCATCGGCATCTGCGGCTCGGCTGACATTATCATCTGCTCGCCCGACGCGACCTTCGGCGTGCCGGAAGTCGACCGTGGCGCTCTGGGCGCTGGCGCGCACCTGCAGCGCCTGTTTCCGGTCCAGAAGGTTCGCCAGATGTACTTCACCGGCGAGCCGATCGATGCGGCCGAGGCCTACCGCCTGGGGGCTGTCGAAAAGATCGTTCCGCGTGAGGAGCTGCGCGCTGCCGCGATGGAATTGGCAAAGACCATCGCCGCCAAGAGCGCGATCATGATCCGGCTCGCCAAGGAGGCGCTGAACGGCATCGAGGACGGCGATCTCGAGAAGAAGTATCGCTGGGAGCAAGGGTTCACGGCCCAAGCCTACTTGACCCAGGAATCGCAGGAAGCCCGTGATGCCTTCGTCGGCAAGCGCGACTCCGACTTCAAGAAATAATTAGACAGCAGGACGTTCGATCAATGACCGCCACCAAAATCATCCCCGTTCCGCCTTATGTCGAAGGCCATGGCCTGCTCAAGGGCCGTTCGGTGCTCATCACCGCCGCCGCCGGCGTCGGCATCGGCTTTGCCGCCGCCCGCAAGGCGATCGAGGAAGGCTGCCGCGCGATCATGATCTCGGATGTCCATGACCGCCGCCTGGCTGAAGCTGCCGAGAAGCTGCGCGAGTTTTCGTCGACCGTCGAGATCTACAGCCAGCTCTGCAACGTCACCGACGAGGTACAGGTCCAGACGCTGGTCGACGCTGCCGAAGAAAAGTTCGGCGGCATTGACGTGCTGATCAACAATGCCGGTCTTGGTGGCCTGAAGCCCGTTGTCGAGATGACCGACCAGGAGTGGAACCTGGTTCTGGACGTGACGCTGACGGGAACCATGCGCATGACCCGCGCGGCGCTGAAGAAGATGCAGCCGCGCGGCAAGGGCGCCATCGTCAACAACGCCTCGGTGCTTGGCTGGCGCGCCCAGAAGGGCCAGTCGCACTACGCAGCGGCGAAAGCCGGAGTGATGGCGTTCACCCGCTGCTCGGCGGTCGAAGCCGCAGAATACGGCATCCGCATCAACGCGGTGTCGCCGTCGATTGCCATGCATGACTTCCTCAAGCGCTCGGCGCCGCAGGAGCAGCTCGACGCCCTGGCGAGCCAGGAAGCCTTCGGCCGCGCCGCGGAAGTCTGGGAGATCGCCAACGTCATGATGTTCCTTGCCAGCGACTACGCCGGCTACATGGTCGGCGAGATCGTCTCCGTCTCCAGCCAAAGGTCGTGACGATGGGGCTCGTCTTCTCTTCGCCTGAAGAGGCGGTGGCGGCAATTGGCCAGAACCTCGGTTCAAGCGATTGGCTGACGATCGACCAAAAGCGCATCGACACTTTTGCCGAGGCGACCGGTGATCACCAGTGGATCCACGTCGATCCGGTGCGCGCCAAGGGCGGCCCGTTCGGCACCACTGTTGCGCATGGCTGCCTGACGTTTTCGCTGATCAACGGTTTCCTGCCGGAGCTATTCCAGGCGGAAGGTATGAAGATGGGCATCAACTATGGCTGTGACCGGATGCGCTTTCCAGCACCGGTGCCGGTCGGGTCGAAGGTGAGGGCGGTTGGCGAATTGGTCGATGCCGAGCTGCTGGCTGGCAATGCCGTGCAGACGACTGTGCGGGTGACCATCGAGATCGAGGGTTCGGCCAAGCCGGCCTGTGTCGCCGACATGGTCGGGCGGTACTATTTCTGAGGCGCTTGGCGCCGTTCAGGCATCGGAGACGACAATGGACACAACGAGCGAGGCGCTGGCCGAGATCCTGGCGCGACTGGACCGGCTTGAGTCGCGCGACGAAATCCGCCAGCTGATTTCCAAATATTCGCTGGCGCTCGACATGCGCGACATGAGTGCCATGGCGTCGCTGTTTGCACCCGACGTCAAGGTCGGGGGTGGCAAGTCGGGCAGGACCGCCCTGCGCGACTGGCTCGACGAGACCATGCGTAAGCAGTTCGACGGCACCTCGCACCATGTCGGCTCGACGATCATCGAGTTCGTCGACGCCGACAATGCGGTGGGCGTTGTCTACTCCAAGAACGAGCACGAATGCGGCGCCGAATGGGTCATCATGCAAATGATGTATTACGACCGCTACGAGCGCATCGACGGCCGCTGGTGCTTCCGCCGCCGTCAACCTCTCTACTGGTACGCCACCGACCTCAACAAGCCGCCGATCGGTTCGCGCAAGATGCGCTGGCCCGGCCGCGAACCCTATGAGGGTTCCTTCCACGACCTGTTCCCGTCCTGGAAGGAATTCTGGACGCGTTCCGGTCCCGACGAAGCGCTGCCGGAGCCGGCGCCGCTCGAGGCTTTCATCGAAACCATGCGCAAAGGCAATGAAGTCCGTGGAAACCGCGTACGCTGATAATATGATCGCCGATAGGCTCTTTCAGTCGATCAAGGTCGGTCAGCTGGATCTGGCAAACCGTATCGCCATGGCGCCGATGTCGCGCTATTTCTGCGCCGACGGTGTGCCCCATGAAAAGGTGGCGAGCTACTATGCGCGACGCGCGCTGAACCAGGTTGGCCTGATCATCACCGAGGCCACCTATATCGGCCACCCGACAGCACCAAGCTATGAGGGCGTACCTTATTTCGTCGGTGAGGCGGCTCTAGCCGGCTGGGTGAAGGTGCTCGCGGCGGTGCATGCGGCAGGCGGCAAGATCATGCCCCAGCTTTGGCACACCGGCAGCTTCCGCAATTCGGCCATGGCGCCGCACCCCGGCATTCCAGGCGCCGGGCCATCGGAAAACCTCAACGCCTTCACCGGTCATCCGGAACCGACAAAGGCGATGACGGAAAAGGCCATCATCGAGGTCATCGAGGCTTATGCGGACGCAGCCGAGGCGGCGCAGAAACTGGGCTTCGACGGCGTCGAGATCCATGGCGCGCATGGCTATCTGATCGACGAGTTCTTCTGGGCGACGACCAACAGGCGGGCCGATCGCTATGGCGGCGACCGTCGCGAGCGTACGCGCTTTGCCGTCGAGCTGATCGAAGCGATGCGCGCACGCGTTGGCTCCGATTTCCCGATTTCGTTTCGCTATTCGCAGTGGAAACAGCAGGACTACAAGGCCGTTCTCGGTGAAACGCCGGCGGAGTTGGCTGACGTTTTGGAACCGCTGGCCGATGCCGGTGTCAGCATCCTGCATTGCTCGACGCGCCGTGTGTGGGAACCAGGTTTTGCAGCTGAGGGCGATCTGACACTTGCCGGCTGGACGAAAAAGCTGACCGGCCTGCCAGTGATCGCGGTCGGCGGTGTCGGGCTTGACCGCCCAGGCTTGAATGCTGCGGAACCCGCGTCGCTGGACGCGATCGAAAAGGCGCTGGCACGCGACGAGTTCGACATTCTTGCCGTCGGCCGGGCGTTGCTTGCCGATCCGGGCTGGGTGCTCAAGGTCAAGCGGTGCCGCGCGCATGAAGGCATCGGCTATTCCAAGGAGCAGCTTAAGACGCTGTTCTGAGCAACAAGGACGAAAAAGCGCCGGGGACATCGTCCGCCGGCGCTTTTTCTTGTTGGTCTGTTGAATTCCGAGGAGACGGGCCAGCCCGCTTACGCAGCCTGGCGCGGACCTTGGCCGAGTATGACGGCGCTGTTCAACACCAGGCGGACCAGTTCGGTCTGGCGGGTGATGCCACTTTTGGAAAAGATCGAGCGCAGATGCGCGCGCGCCGTGTTGCGGCTGATGTCGAGCGAGGTTGCTGCATCTTCGAGCGACAGGCCGGCTGTCAGGCGACGGGCCACCGCTGCCTCGGCTGGCGTGAGGTCGAAGAGCTGGCGCACGAGTTCGCCCTCGACCTCGGGATTGGTCTCGGGGTCACGGATATAGACGGCGACTGCGGAATTCGCGGCGGCTGCGTTGCCGTTGCTGATGCGGATCGGCCGGACGATGACGCCGAGATTGCGCGAACCGGACTGTTTGGTCAGCGACAGACCGCGCGAAACAGTCGCTTCGCCACCGGCAGCCCCCTGCGTTGCTGCCTTGATGGCGTTTTGGAAATCTCGGTCTTCCTTGGCCAAAGTCGCGCGCAAGCGGTTGCCCTGGATCTGCAAGCCGTCGCGCGTTTCGAGGAAGCGAGTGGCCGCATCGGAGGCGCGGATGATCTTGCCGGAATGGTCCAGGATGACTACGCCGACATAGAGCTTGTCCATGACGTCGGAGTAGAGCGTGCGCTCGACCTCGGTAGCGCCCATGCGCCACGACATTTCAATGCCGCGGGATAGCTGGGACACCAGGATTTCGCAGACAGAGGCCGCATCATCGTCGAACTTGGGTCCGGCGCGGTCGCGGAAGAGCCACAAGGTGTAGCGGGCGGACTCGTCGGACGTGAGCAGCGTCGCCGACATCGGCTGGCAGCGCTCGGTGAGGTAGGCCAACTGAGCGGGGCGCCCGAGAGCGGTGCCTGATGCATCGATCATGTTCTCGTCGATCTCGGTGAAGACATAGTAGGTCTCGCCGGTACGTGCCCGATCCTCGATGACGACAACGGCCGCATAGGCGTCGAACTGTTCGCGGATCAGCTCCAGCGAGTTCCTGAGCGGCGCACCATTGAATACGCTGTCGGAGACGCGGTTCAGGAACAGTCCGAATTCGACGATCGATCTGGAATGAAAGGTCATTGGAACTCCCCGGTATTCTATCGCACGGGCATGTGCGGCGTCGATCCCGAACGGCGATGGCGCCACCCAGGTCGTCAAAGTCAGCAGAATTTTCGACTTAAAAGCTCGCGATGATCGCGGGCGTCGGCGTATCAGGAAGGCGGGAGGAAACCTCGTCGGGCGCGGTGCCGGACGAATGACGACGCAGCTGTGAGAGACACTTTGCTCGAACTGGTCATCGCGCTCCTCCCGAATGCGAATGGCTTGTATCGACACATTGTCATTAAATCGACACAGCGTCAAACGCGAAATGAGTGACGTGAAATTTTCGACACCATGTCAGCAGTGGATAAACGCTGTCGCCTCGACCCGCGCAAACGAAACGAGCCGGATCTTGCGACCCGGCCCGCCAATCTGAATGTTCGGCCAGAAATATCTGGCAGATTTATGCGCCGCAGTCGGCTCGTTCGACGAGACCGTCCTCCCGCGGCTTGTAGGCGTTCTTGACGACCTTGATCGCCTCGGGAGCCGGCAGGAAGTGGCTCGTCTTGCTCGCCTGGATCGGCCCGATCAGCAGGTCGACCTTCGCGGCGTTCTCCTGCAGCCAGGCCGTGATCGACGGACCGTCGGTCTTGCCCGAACCATTGATCGCCGCCGCGAGCACGATGGGCTGGAGGTAGTAGGGCGTCAATGCGGGCGCCCCGCCCATACGGTCGAGCTCGGGAACAGTTTCCTTGGCGCGCTTGGCGAATTTGGCGAAGGACGACTCGCCGACAGGATCGCTTGGGCAGTAGGTCATGCCGACGAACTGAGTGCTGTAGACATTCGCGAAGGCTTCCTCGCCGATCACGCCGACATTGCCGACGGCGTAGTTGGTCATGGTCTGGTTGGCGAGTACAGGAACGTCCCAGCCGATATCTGCCCGGTTTTCGAGCAGTTTGCGCGAGTCATCGCCTATCGAGTTGATTAGCAGGATCGCTTCGGCGCCCGAGCTGCGCATCTGGAACAGCTGTGGGGTCATGTCTTCAGTGCGGAACGCGAATTCCTGCACCGCCGTCGGCTCGATGCCGCGCGACTTGAGATAATCGACGATCTCGGTGACCGCTGCCTTCGACATGCCGCCATTGTCCGAGATCAGCGCGAGCTTGGTCAGCTTGAGCTTGTCGAGGGCGTAGTCGATGTTCGGCTTCATCTGGTTGACGCCAGTGGCCGAACCAGAGAAGTGGAACGGACCGACTTCGGGCGTCAGTTGCGTAGAAGCAGCTGACGAGACCTGGGCAATATTCTTTTCGGTCGCAACTGGAACCACGGGAATGGTTTCCTGGCTGGTAGCCGGGCCGACCAGAGCCTGGACCTTCTCGTTTTCGATCAGGCGACGGACTTCGCTGACGGCGTGGGTCGGATCGGTCATCGTGTCGCCAAGAACAAGCTCCGCTTTCTTGCCCAGGATGCCGCCGGCAGCATTGATGTCTTCGATGGCGAGCTTCCAGCCGATTTCGGCGGTCTTGCCGATGGAGGCGCCGCCACCGGTAAGTGACATGATGCCGCCGACCTTGACGGTCTCTTGGGCGTGCGAAATGCCGGCCGAAAGCGCCAATGCGGCCATCGAAACCATTCCGATGGCGCTGTGTCGCGTGATGGATTTATTCCATTGGAAGTTCATGCGTATCTCCTCCGCTTACTTCAATCGCCAGCCAGTCACGTCCAACTGTCGGCGGCATCGTCTGGTCGGACGATGGAGGGTCGCAGAGAAATGAAATTTTGGTGGTTCATCTGCCGCTACTGGCGCAGTAGTGCCTGTTGGAGGTGGCGGCTCAAAATTGCCTCTAGGCCAGTGCGCTGTGGCCCCGAGGTATAAGCATGAGGTGAGACCCAGGTGACAGCAATTTTCTTCAATACAGCCCATTCTGGCAGCTACAATACTCAGTTATGAAGGCTGATCGGACACGTCCCCATGCCGCTGAAATGCGGGCCCTTGCAAGAATAGACCGCTCGCATTTTTTTGTGGGCAAGAGTTTCGACCAGCCTGAGTTCGTCACAGCCAGCGTTTCGTCTCAGCGGCAAGCTCCGCACGCCCACGAGACGTTCGTGATCGGCGGCATCAATGGGGGATACGGGACACAGTTCGTCCGCGGCAGCCAAAGGCTTGCCGGTGCGGGCGATCTGACCCTGTACAACCCAGGCGAGGTTCACGATTGTGCGCCTGGATGCGAAGCCGGATTTGACTATCGCGTATCATATCCCAGCGTCCATTTGATGAAGCGAGTCGCGATGGAGGTCTCAGGCCATTCGCGGGTAGGCACACCGTTCTTCAAGGCGCCGATTATTCAGGATCCAAATGGTTTGGCCGCGTTCACGATGGCGCACCGCACAATCGAGCTGGATCGGGATACCTTGGCTGGGGACGAGGGGCTGATACAAATCTACGCGCGCTTTCTCGTTCGACACGCGGAGATCATCCCAGCAGCAATCGGTCGAGAGCAGAGACCCGTCGAGCGCGTCAAAGTGATGATTGCCGACCGATGCACCGAAGACATCTCTTTGGCGGACCTCGCAGCGGAAGCTGGCCTTTCGCGCTTCCATCTGATCCGGGTCTTTCAGCGCGCCACCGGGCAGACGCCGCATGCCTATCTCATCAATCGTCGCATCGAACGCGCAAAGGCATCGCTAAGGGCGGGAGAAAAACTGAGCGTGGTGGCGGTTGCAACTGGCTTTTCAGACCAGGCCCATCTGACGCGTGTTTTCAAAGCTCGCGTTGGTGTGACGCCTGGGGTTTATCGCGCGGCCGTCGCTTCGTAAGCCGTCCTTGATAACCACATGACTTACCCGGCCAGCGCGTTGATGCGAGCGCTGCGCATACTTGATCGGCAGAGCTTAACTTTCTTCAAGGTGGGGAAGATCGGCCTCATCGGTGGATGCGTGCACCCGGATTCATAGTGCACGCGAACCGAGAGCCGATGGTTTGCCCAGCCGGTACTTCAGATTCTTGAAAACATCTCTCGTGGCCCGACCGAAAACACGGGCCACAGCAATTTGCTTCAATACCAAGCGCTTCCGCTACTGCAGCATTCGGTCATGAAGGCAGGTCGTTCTTGATCGCCTTCAGGACGGGGGGATTGGATTGTCGCTGTGGGGGGCGACGGCGCGGACACGGATCACACCACCTGTACCCAATGGAGATGAGACGGACCTCGTAGGGCCGTCAAAGCTCTGACTTGTCGAACGCAGCAATCATGCAGCGCTGTAGTCAAACGCGGAGGATACGCCATGTCGAATGCACAACCAGATGCCCTCAAGTCCCTATACAAAAGTTGGTCAGGCTCCATGGCCAGCAATCCAAGCATGCCCCTGGACGAATTGCGACGCATGTTCGAGCACTGGGCTGACGTGACTGCTGAGCCCGGCGGGGTGGACTACATCGAAGGCGATGCCGGCGGCGTCCAGGGGCTCTGGGCGGTACCGAAGGGAGCTAGCCAGGACAGGGTCCTGCTATGCACGCATGGTGGCGGATATGTCTGTGGTTCTATGTATTCGCATCGCAAGATGTACGGGCACTTCGCCAAGGCGTTTGGTTGTCGCGCCCTGATCCTGAACTATCGCTGTGCTCCCGAACATCCGCATCCTGCACCTGTTGAAGATACGACAAACGCCTATCAGTGGCTGCTGGATCAGGGCATCCGGCCCCAGCACGTTGCCCTGACCGGCGACTCGGGCGGTGGTGGGCTCGCCCTTGCAACGTTGTTGCGAGCGCGGGAACGCGGCCTTCCAATGCCATCGTCGGTGATACCCCTGTCGCCCTGGCTCGATATGGAGGCGACAGGCGAGACGTATCACTCCAATAGCGACAAGGATGCCCTGGTGCAGCGGGAAATTGTTTTGGGGATGGCCACCACTTTCCTGGGCGAGGACGGCAACCGGAACGATCCGTTGGCAAATCCGCTAATGGCCGACCTCCGCGGCCTGCCGCCCATGTATATACAGGTCGGCGGCGACGAGACGCTGCTCGATGACAGCCGCAAGCTCGCCGACAAGGCGCGCAGCGAAGGAATCGAGGTAATGTTCGAGATCGAGCCAGGCATGCAGCATGTCTATCATTTCCTCGCAGGTGTTGCCCCGCAGGCAGATGCGGCTATCCGGCGTTTGGCTGATTGGGTCCGCCCCAAGCTTGCGCTTGCTTGATTGTTCACAGGCACGCAGCTCGGAGAACGCTTGGCCACCCGCTTTTCCATGTGCGCGGGCGACACCTTGCGAGGGGAGGCGGCTGTGTCGCCTCCCCAGACAGTTGGGGCGGATGATCCGCCCGACCCCTTACTTGCCGATACTATCACTGCAGTAGTGCCAATCGCGGCAAGTTTGTCTGTAGCGGTCCGAGCATCCCCGAGAAACAGCTCGATCAAGCTGTTTTGACGGCGGTTCGGACAAGAGTTCTCGATCACGGTCATTTGAGGGATTTGATTTTAGGCCTACAGCGCCGTGAGCGGATTAGGGCTCTTTCGGCCACACAGGATTTACCCATCCTTCGATCGAGAGTGGTCGCGGCAGAGACTGCCATGGAGGGATTGTGGGCAAGTATACGTCTCGCTCCGTCACTGGAGGGTGATCCGCTTTTTCAGCGCAACTTGCAGCGTGCCGCCGATGAAATCGGGATGGCTCGTGCTCGGCTACAGGATGCAATGTCGGCACTTGGCGGACACGGCGAAGTCAACGATGCGGACATCGCTTATTTCCGCACCCTCATGCTCGAGCTTCTTGAGAAGGAGAGTCCAGCTCGAACAAAGATTTATCTCTCCACCATCATTGAGCGCATCGAGGTTGGTGTGGGTGATGTTCGGATCGAAGGTCATATCGATGACCTTCGAAGAGCTGTGGAGAGCTCCTCCGATACCTCTGGCGGTCCGGCTATGCCAGAAGTTCGCAGATATGTACGCAGATGGCGGTGCTCGCAGTCTGGTGCGAACTGGTCTCTCCTTTGGCTTCCCTGTTTTGGGCGAGAAACAGGGAGTTTTGTCCACCAACAGCGAAATCTCGTTCGCCTGCTGGCGGAATGCGCCAGTGAATTCAACGGGTTCGTAGACAAATTCCCTGGCGAAATAACAGGGATCTAAGCTCAACAAACGGACCCTGAATGGGAATGAGCTGGCGCGGCAGCGGCAA
>NZ_JBFUIP010000020.1:0-49408 GCF_056401815.1 Aminobacter sp. P4_D5
GTAAGTACTTCGCATCTTGTGGTCCGCCGAGTCGCTGTAGGAGTTGATCTGCCGCACGCAGTGCGACAATCGGAGAGTTACTGCATCGCGATGACAATTGCCTTGCGCGCATCTTCGGCCGACATTTCGCTATTCCAGAACGCAGTCACAGTGTCCTTCACAGCATTGGCAACCAGGCTGGTGCGACCATTCCAGTGGTCGACTGTGTCGCCAGTCTGCATGGCGCTAACTGCCTTGGCCGCGCAGCCTCTGAACTGGCTCGGGTCGGCACCCTTAGCCGCAGGCAATGTGCCCTTGGCATGGGCAGCCGCGATCTGAGTTGCTGGGTCCATTACAGCACTGGCAAACAACGCCTGCGCTGCGATATCTTCAGGTTTGGTCACCTTGATGAACTCGAAGCCATCAGCGACCACAGCGAGGGCCGTGGACCACGGTGTTATTCGGCAGGACCACTTTTCGCCTTCAGGACCCATATCCGAGTATCCGCTGGACGCCCAAGGCCCCATGAAGAAATAGGCAGCCTTGCCTGATACGATCAAATTATTGGTGTCGTTCCAGCTTCGGCCTGGCTTACCATCATCGGTAAATTCGCGCAGAGCACCCAGCGCTTCGAATGCCTTGAGCATCTGGTCGCTGTTGAGAGCTTCGCTGTCGCCGCTCATCACGCGGTTGTAGAAAGCAGCATCGCCTTCAGCGAGGAGCACATGGTCGAACAGGATGCCTTCCTGCCAGGACTCGCCACCAGAGGCCAATGGAATGAAGCCGGCAGCCTTGATCTTGGGCAGAGAATCTGTGAACTCGGCCCAGGTGTTTGGGGCAGTCACTCCCGAAGCAGCCAGCACGTCATTGTTGGTGTACAACCAGTTGATGATGTCAACAAAGACCGGCGCAGCAACATAGTGCCCCTCATATTTGACACCTGCTGCTATGCCTTCCGGCAAACGCGCATCCCAGTCCTCGGCTGTAGCCACGCTGTCCATGTTTTGTAGCAAGCCGCCTTCGGCAAAGCTCTTCAAAGTCCCCCCCATGGAACTCTGAAGCACCATCGGGGGCTGGCCGCCAATGATGCGCGTCTTGGTCGAGGCAATACTCTGCTCGGTGTCTGGGAAGGACGTTTCCTTCCAGGTTCCACCCAACGCTTCGAACTTTTCACGGAAAACGCGCATGGCTGCGACCTCACTTTCCGAATTCCAATTGTGTGAGATGTCCCCATCGGCGAGTACGCCAGTGGTTGGGATGCTCAGAAGCGCCGTGCATGCAAGCAACGCACAAAGTTGGTTTTTCATCTTCTCTCCCTTAATGCCGGCCAAATGTTAGAGCGGCACTGCCTGTCCGGCTGTGGCATGGACCGCCTTTTTGACGCGAGCCTAGATAGTCGTGGGCTCTCGGCCGATCCATCTCCCGACAACGCCCAACGTCGCCCGCATCTCCTCGTCTGTGCCGATGGAAATGCGGAATTCATTAGCTTTCCCGGACACTGGCCGCCCCAAGATGCCAGCCTTTTGCAGAACCGCATCGAGTTCTTGGGCCTCGGTACCACCATGTGGAAAAGCGATAAGCACAAAGTTTGTATGGCTTGGCACGACAGTCAGGCCAAGCGCCCGCAGTGTTTCGGTGAACCAGCCCCGCGTTGCATTGATCCTGGAGGTGACCTCGGCCAGATAAGACTGATCGCGCATCGCGGCTTCAGCCGCATTTAGCGCCGCCATGTTGGTGTTGAATGGTGTTCTGAGGCGCGAAACCGCGTCGATCACGCTATCAGGAGCGGCCGCCCACCCGATCCGCTGGGCCGCCAGACCATAAGCTTTTGAAAAGGTGTGGGTCACAACGACACGACCGTCCGCCTTAAACAGGGTCTTGATCCCGCAATCATAGGCCGGGTCGGTGACAAACTCCGCATAGGCGGAATCGATGATGAGGAGCACACCGGCGGGCAGCGCTGTTTCGAGGCGCGCAAGTTCGGTTGCCGGCGTAAATGTGCCGGTCGGATTATTGGGCGAGCAGATATAGACGATGCGGGTTTTGCTATCGACCGCCGCGATCATGGCATCGACATCGACGCAATGATCCTTCTCGGCGGCTTTGTGAATTTCGGCCCCGCAGGATCGGGCGTAGATTTCTGCCATCATGAAGCTGTTTTCACTGATGACCATTTTTTCGCCGGCCGAAAGGATCGTTCGAATGACCAACCCGATTGCTTCCTCGGAACCATTCCCCGCGAAAATGTTCTTCTCGTCCAGCCCATAGACTTCGGCAATCGCACGGCGCAGCGCCGTCTGCGAGCCATCGGGGTAACGACCGAGCTTGACTTCAGTGTTGTGGAAGGCAGCCACGGCATGGGGGCTCGGTGGATACGGCAACTCGTTCGACGACAGCTTGATTGGCTCGGCAAACCCATCGATAGCGCTCTTGCCTTGGGCGTACGGCTTGATTTCCGACAGTGTCGATTTCGCCTGAACAGACATTACTTACTTCCTATTCCGCTAGGTGACACCTTGATCATCACCGACTTGGATTGCAGATATTCGCTCAGCCCGAGCTGGCCGAGTTCACGGCCCCAACCAGACTGGCCATAGCCCCCGATTGGCGTACCAAGATCGGGAATATTGTGCGTGTTTACCCAAACGATGCCGCAATGGAGCGCTCGCGACACCCGGATTGCCCGGTTGATGTCGGTGGACCAGACGCTGCCAGCCAACCCGTAGCGAGTGCCGTTCGCCAGCTCGATCGCCTCTTCCTCTGTCTCGAATGAAGCCACGCAAAGCACCGGGCCGAAGACTTCATCCTGAACCAGAACATTGCCTTGGTTTTCGACAGCAAGGATCGTTGGCTCGTAAAAACTTCCGGCGCGAGGCAATTGCCTTCCGCCACAAAGCAGTTTTGCGCCGGATGCAAGACCCTGCTCGACATAGGCGTGGATAGTCTCCAGATGCGCCTGTGACGCGATCGGGCCGAGTTGGTTGGCCGGGTCAAGCGGATCGCCCACCAGCAGGGCTTGGCTTTTGGCCAGCAGACGCCGGACGAACTCATCGCGGATAGATTTGTGCAAATAAAGGCGGGAACCCGCTACGCAGACCTGACCCGAATTGCCAAAGATTGCATCGACCGCGCCATCGACCGCAGCATCCAGATCARCATCAGGAAACACCAGAACCGCAGACTTGCCGCCAAGCTCCAGGGTCAGCTTTTTGAGATTGCTATCGGCCGAGGCGTGCACGAGACGCCGACCGGTGCCGGTGGAGCCGGTGAAAGCGAGTTTGTCGATATCATTGTGGGCAGCAATGGCAGCGCCAACAACGGAACCGGAGCCCGCTACAATGTTGATCACCCCATCGGGCACGCCCGCCTCCTTGGCCAATTCGGCAAAGCGAAGAAGGCTCAGAGGCGTGGCATCGGCTGGTTTGATGACACAGGTGCAACCCGTCGCTAAAGCTGGCGCGATTTTCCACCCGGCAATGACCAGCGGACCGTTCCAGGGCAGGATCATGCCGACGACGCCGATGGGCTCCTGCAGCGTCAGCCCATGCAAATCACCGGCCGGGAACGAGAGCGCGCCAGACGTTCCGGCAATCTTGGTGCACCAGCCGGCAAAATACCGGAAGGTTTCCGCAAAGAACGGCACTTCCATGTGCGCCGACGCGACGATTGGCTTGCCCATGCTCAGGGTTTCCAACTCGCCGAGTTCATCGGCATTCGCCTCGATCAACTCAGCAAGCCGCCATAGGATGCGGGCGCGGACCGCTGCGTTCATCCCCGACCATTCCGGGTGGTTGAGCGCCGCGCGAGCGGCACCCACAGCATTGTCGACGTCTTGCGCCGACCCGGCGCAGACCTTGGCGAAGATCTCCCCGGTCGCAGGATTGACCAAACTGCTCACCTGCTCGGCAGCGATTGGCCGGCCATTCACCCAAAACGGAACCGGTCGTTCCAGTCGATCCAGAGTGCGCTTTGATATCTGGTGAATGGCCATGACCTTAGGCTCGCTCTTGGGCTTTTGGGCCGCGGACTGGCGCTTCAAGAATGTATTGCCAAGGCGCGGGGAGATTGCGCTCCTGATGGGCTTCGATGATCGTGGGACCGTCGAGCGTAAGCGCTGTTTCCAAGGCCTTGCGCAGCTCATCGGGATTGCCGACGCGCATAGCGTTGGCTCCGAAACTTTCGGCAAACTTGACGAAGTCTGGATTGTGCAGATCGGCCGCGATGAAGCGCCCGTCATACCATTCCTTTTGCTGGCGGTAGACGTTGGCGTAGCGGTTGTCGTTGAACACGACGGTGATCAGCTTGATGCCATACTCAACAGCAGTCGCCAGTTCGGTAGCAGTGAAGAGGAACCCGCCATCGCCCGAAATGCTGATAACCGTCTTGTCCGGGTTAGCCGCCTTGACGCCGAGCGCGGTCGCATAGCCATAGCCAAGCGTGCCCTGGAAACCGCAGCTGACATGCCCGCGCAAATTGTAGATCGGCAGGCCGAACCACGAGGTGTAGCCAACCTGGGTGATCTCGTCGCAGAAAATCCCATCCTCTGGCAGTACGTCACGGATAGCCTTGAGGTAGGCCATCTGTGGAGCAACATTTGCAGCCATCTTGGTATGCAGGCTCTCCTTGAGGGCGCGCAGTTCTTCTTCACGCGAGGCAGGCCGTGTTGTCAGTGCCTTATCGAGTTCGGGCAGCATGGCCCGCAGGGTCGCCCCGGCATCGCCATGTAGCGCGATGGCTGGCTGGGCGTAGCGGTCGAATTCATGCGCATCGATATCGAGCCGGATGATTTTGATGCTTTCGTCCAGGCCCCAATACATCTGTGGGTATTTCAGGCGCGTGCCGATGGCGAACACCACATCAGCATCGGCCCAAAGCCGGCGACCAGCCGGGAAGACCTGGGCATGATAGTCACGATCATCGACAATGCCGCGACCCGAACGGAAGCATGTGACCGGCGCTTCGATCATCTGCGCCAGTGCGTTGACTTCCTTGGCCGCGTTAACCGCACCGCCGCCGACATAGATCAGCGGGCGCTTGGCGCTCTTGAGCAGCGCGATGGCCTCGGCAATATCGTTGCCGTTGGCGCTTGGTGTCTCAGGCAAGACAGCGGCGTGGCACGACACGGTGCGCGCGTTCTTAGCCATCACATCCGGAGCCATCTCCAGATGCACCGGACCGGGACGGCCCGTCTGCATCGCCACAAAGGCGTCGTTGATAAAGAGCGGGGCCGCGTGCGGGGTGTTGATCCGCTCGCCATACTTCAGCATGGACCGCATCGTGGCCAGCTGATCGGGAATCTCGTGCAGATAGCCGCGCCCCGACCCGATCGCATCGCTCGGAATCTGACCGCACAGGCTCAGGACGGGCGCGTTGGCGGCCCAAGCCGTGGACAAAGCGCCCATGGCATTCATGATACCGGGACCGGGAACCACCGAAAACACTGCTGGCTTGYCCGTCGAACGGGCCGCGCCGAACGCCATATAGGCGGCGCCCTGCTCGTGACGGCTGCGAATGATGTTCATGCCACCATTGGTGCGCTGGATCGCGTCAAAGAAATTATCCAGCTGTCCACCCGGCAAGCCGAACATGGTGCCGACGCCATTGGCCTTGAGTGCCGAAACGAGAATATCAGCACCCGTCTGGACCTTAGTGTCGGCCGTATTCAGGGATTGATTCATAGGCGTTGCCTTACCAGGGATTGGAAGTTGGATGATCTTCGAAATCGGTATCGGCCTTCACCGACACCGCTTCATCGGAGCGAAACAAACAGGTGATTGCGAACCAGATGACACTCGGGCGCAGGATGGCCCCGAACAGGACCCTGACGTCCCTTGGAGCCAGGACGGCGCGGGTACGCACGGCATCTTTCGCCGMGTTTTCCATGACCAGCGCACCACCCTCGACCCGCAAGGTGTCGATGGTGATATCCATGTCTGCGATGGGTGTGACCACACGCATGGGTTCAGTCTTTCCGAAGGGTTCCGCGCGCTTGCGCGCCGGAAATACGGGATTTCAGCAAATCGGAATGCTTCATGCCCTGTTTGTCGAACGGCATGACGAACTGGCCACGCTCGTACATCTGATCCATCGAGGTGTAGGCGCCCTGCATTTTGTGCGCGAGGTTGCGCGGCGGGTTGCCCGAAGGGAACAGGTTGGGTGGATAGATCGGCTTTTCGTAAATCTTGCCGAAGGCTTCGGTGCGCAAATCAACCCATGTGTTGTGATTGATCTGGGTGCGGTGCTCACGCAGCGCTTCGATGTCGATGGTGACCGATAGGACCTGCTCTTCAGGGTAAGGCGCGTGCCTCATGACCATGCCGGTATAGTCGATACCGAACGAGTTTCCGGCGCAGAAGGCCTTGGGATAGTACTTGTAGTCGACCGTGCCCCAGTTCGACCCAAGCAGATAGGCCATGTTATCGTGGGCCCGGGTGCGGCGGGTGAACATCCAGAAATCCCAAGGCTCCGAGACGCCTTCCATCTCCTGCAGTGCCACCGGATGGCAAATCACCTCCACGCCGTTATAGCCGAGGGCGCGGGACGCTTCGGGCGTGCAGCCGTCATGACAGGTCATGCAGCCCAGCTTGCCGATGGGAGAATCCAGCACCGGGAACAGGTCTTCGATCCTGTCGCCAAAGACGGCGGTATATTCGTCCCACATATCATGGGGCGAGGTGCCCAGGCCGATCGAGGCCGGGATGTGATACTTACGATACTTCAGCTCGACCCCATTCGGGCCAAGGATGAAAGCTGTGTTGAACCAGCGATCGGGGAACTCGGGGACCTTTTCGATCAAGCCGCCGCCAGCGATATACATGTCGTATTCACGGCACTTTTCGATCAGGATCTGGATCTCTTCATCTTCGAAGGTGATGGCCTTCTTCATGAAATCCTGCAGACCGTGCTCACCCTTGCCCGGTGTCGTGACGCCTTGCAGGAAGTATTCGGGGAAAACCGCCAGGCGAACGGGCACTTCCCAATGATAGCCGACACCAAAATCGATCAGATCAAGGGCGCGCTGCAGGTTCCGCTTGATGCCCGCCCGGTCAACCGCCACTTCGACATGGGGCTGAACGACAAGCGCCGTGTATTTTTCAATCCGCTTACGCATTCGGAAACTCTCCTGCTTAGTTCAGAGGACGATGGGGCATGCCGAAATCGCGCAGCATGACGTTCGCCGTAATTGTACCCATGGCCGTGATCCCGCCGCCTGGATGGCAACTTGGACCGGTCATGTAGAGCTTAGGGACGGGGGATTTGTACTGCGAGTAGCCGGGCAGCGGACGGAAGTAGCCCATCTGCGACAGCAGCCGCTCACCGCCGGTGGTGTTGCCGCTCACGAAGGCCGGATTGGCCTCTTCGAGGCTCACGCCGGTTTCGTAATAAGCGCCGAGGATATTGTCCTTGGTCATGTTCGTCGTGTAGCGGCGCATGACCTTCATCATGACCTCTTCGACATATTCCTCGATGTAGTCGTTCCAGTTCACGCCATTGGAAAGCCGGCTGGGAACAAAGGTGTCGAGGATCAGGGTGTGCTTGCCATCCGGGGCGCGCGAGGGATCGAGCTTGGTCCAGCCAGCCGACCACAGGAATGGATTGGTTGGCGCCTTGCCCATCATGATCTCGGCGTACTGCACGTCGATATCGTGCAGCGTGCCGAATATGCGGTGGAATGCACAGGCATTCATGTCGGCGCCGTTCTTGTAGTTCGGTAGCTCATTAAGCGCCAAATGCACGCGGGCGATCGACACCGTGCCGTACGAGAAATTGCGGCACGCCTGCACGAACTCAGGCGCCAAAGCCCCCTCTTCCATGCAGTCGATGAACGACACTTTCAGCCCGAGCCCCGTCACAACCGCCTTCTTGGCGGTAATCTGCTCGCCGCTTTCGAGCCGCACGCCGACACAGGCCCCCTCGGCATTGAGCACGAACTTGTCGATCGGCGCGTCGGTCAGCACCGAACCGCCATGGGCCTTGACGTAGTTGGCCAGCGCTGTCGGCAGCATCATCGAGCCACCCTTCGGGATCGCCGCGCCATAGGTGTGGATGCCGGGGATCAGGATATAGAACGACTGCCCGGTGGCTTCGGTATCCGGGAAAATCTGCGGAGCCAGCGCCCAGCCCAGAATGAATGCGCGGACCGTGTCGTTCTCGAAATTCTGCATCACGAACTGACGCGACGACAGGTTGAATTCCTTGAGCTTAAGCAGACCTTGATAGCTGTTCTGCATGGCCGCTGTCATTGTGGCCGGCTTGCCTGGGGGCGAGAACATGCCCTTGATGAAGCCATCCTTGATGCCATGCCACTGGTCGAAAATTTCGCGGTAGCGCTGTGCATCCTTGACCGAATGCTGCGCGATGCTCTGGCAGGTCTTTTCAATATCCTTGTAGACCACGATGCCAGGGCCGTTGGTGTCGGGATGGCCGGTAATGTGGTTCTGCTCCCAGATATACTCCAGGCCATGCTCCTTCAGCTCGGGCATCAGCTCCTGAAAGTCCGGGTTGGCGTGAATCCAGACGTGGGACGAGCCGAACAGGTCGTGCTTGAAACCGGGCTGGGTGACTTCCCGCGTGACGCAGCCGCCACCGATCCAGGAATTACGCTCCACGACGCAAACCTTCAGCCCGTTCTTTGCCAGCAAAGCGGCGCATGCCAGGCTGTTATGCCCTCCACCAGCGATCACAACATCAAAGTCTTCAGCACTCACCAGCGCTACCTCTCTTTTTTGGTTTGTCCAAACTAACACCTTTGTTATTTTGGTCAAGCCAACAATTGCAATTTCACGCGACGTCGCTTGACGGGTCGCCTGACCAGGCGAACGCCGCCCACCCATCGCAGGCGCGCGCAATGCGCGTCCGTTGTAAATGCGCAATAATGTCAATGAGATAATCTGCGATCTGGCATCTGCGATGTAGGAACTAGCTCCCCTCTCCCGACCGAAAGAGAGGCCAGAGAACGTAAACCAATCCACCAATTTGGCAGAACTGGTAATACCAATTTAGACGAAATGCGCCCACAGGATCTCACCGAGCAGAAACAAAATGACCGCCACTCCATTTCTGGCGCGGCGGTCACTTACTCGAGAGTTCAGGAATCGGCGTTCAGCCTAACGCCGGCCAGCGCTACTGCGCTGAAAAGTAGGCATCGCAGGCGCGCTCGACACCGCGCAACTCGGCCAGCCCCTTGAGGCGCCCGATATAGGAATATCCAGGATTTGACGCCTTGGAGCGGTCCGCAGTCAGCAGGTGCCCGTGGTCCGGGCGCATCGGAATCGTGCAATCGCTCCGCCCCACGGCCTGGCGGCGGTTTTCTTCAATGCGGATGAGCCGGATCAGCTCCGGCATGCTGGCCCTGCCGTCCAGATGCTCGGCCTCCTCGAACGAACCGTCCGCATCAACGCTGACATTGCGCAGATGCAGAAAATGCACGCGCTCCGCCACCTGCTTGAACAGCGCCAGAATGTCGTTGTCGCGCGATGAACCCAATGACCCAGCGCAAAAGGTGATGCCGTTTTCCACATGATCGCTGGAGTCCAGCACCCAGCCCAGATCGTCGCTGTTCGACACCACGCGCGGCAAACCAAACAGTGGAAACGGCGGATCATCGGGATGAATGCAGATCCGCACGCCGAGCTCATGAGCAACCGGCGCAACGACCTGCAAGAACTTGCGTAGGTTTTGCCGCATATCGTCCGCACTCACGCTGCCATAGGCATCGAGCAGTGCCTTGAAGGACTTCAGATCATGATGCAAATTAGTGCCAGGCAGCCCGGCAATAACAGTCTTTTCGATCCGCGTCGCGTCGTCGGCCGATAGCCCGGCCATCATCACCGCCGCCCGCTCCTGCACGTCCGCGGAATAGGAGCCTGCGGCCCAGGGCCGTTTCAGGATAAAGATGTCGAAGGCCGCGAACTCCGCCATGTCAAAGCGCAGCGCCGTCGCTCCTTTGGTGGTCGGGTACAGCAAATTGGTCCGCGTCCAGTCGACCACCGGCATGAAATTGTAGCAGATCGTGCCGATGCCGTTACCGGCGACGGCCCGCATGGACTGAACGAAAGCCTCGACATAGCGATCAGCGCCGGGCGCACCGCGCTTGATATCCTCGTGGACCGGGATGCTCTCCACCACCGACCAGGTCAGGCCAGCGGTGGCGATGACGTCGCGATGCGCCCGGACGGCCTCCGAACTCCAGGGCTCTCCCACCGGAATGCTGTGAAGCGCGGAAACGATTCCCGTTGCTCCCGCCTGCCGGACTTCCGCAAGCGAGATCGGGTCACTGGCTCCAAACCAGCGCCAAGTTTGCTGCACCTTTAGACCTTTCTTTCCTCGTCGCCAGAGACCTCCGCTCCGAGTTGACGGGATCGGCCGCTAGGCAATTCTACTAGGTTCATCATTAGGCGTCATGAGAAGCCCTTTCAAATTTATAGTCTTTTTCATGCAATTGGAAAGCGTCCAAATCTGAAAACAACGCGTCACCGCGCCGTCACCGGCACCTAGGCGAGAGCCTGGATATCCAAAAGTCATCCCTCCGACTGCGTGGGAGCACTCAAACTGCCGTAAAGACGGCGCAGCAATGTCTTGAGCAGCTCGGCCTCGCCCGGTAGCAGATTTTCCATCACCTTGACCTCATGCTGGCGGGCCGCGCCGACCAGGTAAGTCGCTAGCTCACGTCCCTGCGCGGTCAGATACACCCGCACGCGCCGCCGATCTATTTCATCGGATCCACGCCGCACCAGGTCGCGGTTGTCCATCTGGTCGATCAGCTTCGTCAGTCGCGATTGCTCCATCAAAGCAAGCTCCGCCAGGCGTGTGACCATCAAACCGTCCTCGTCATAGAGGCAGGCGAGCACGCGCCACTCCGGGCCTTTCAGGCCATTCCGGCGCACAAAACCATGAAACTCAGAACTGGCGGCATCGCTGGTCGCCGCCAGCAGATAGAGCAGATAATTCGGAATGAAACTGCCAGGAGCGGGGAGATGCGCCGCGTCGATTTCTAGCTGCCTCTTTTGAGCACTCATGACCAAACGACCTTTTTCTGTCCGCCCCATAGTGGCTATGCCAGCCCATCAATACAAGAATTTGCTGGATCCCGCGCCGCTTGGCACCAGCCTCAAAGCACGTCCTGGCCGCGCATCTTAAATTTGGGGGGTTGACAAGAATTAACATGAAATTTCATATTTAGTAGACATGAGGCACAGGAGCGGGAGGCTCTTATGAATCAGCTGAACCTTACGATCATTGAAGTCACCCAAGAGACGGAGCTGGTTAAATCATTCCAGCTTGCCGCCGCCGATGGCACCCCCCTGCCGCCCTTCACCGCTGGCGCCCACATCCGCGTGTCGCTGCCCGGCGGGGATGATCGCCCCTACTCGTTGATCGCGGTAGGCGATGCCGCCGCTTTGGCCAGGCCAATTTCCTATCGGCTGGGCGTGCGGTTGGAAGAGACCGGAGCGGGCGGGTCTCGCTACATGCACGGGCTGGAGGTCGGCGACACGCTGGTCACCACCGCACCGAAGAACGATTTCACCCTGATCAAGTCCGCCGCGCCGGTAGTGCTGATCGCCGGCGGCATTGGCATCACTCCTCTCACCAGCATGGCCACCAGCTTGAAACACCTCGGCGTCCCCTACCAGCTGCACTATTGCGGCCGTTCGCAGGGGTTACTGGCTTTCTTGGCCGCCCTCAAGGACATGCACGGCCCTGCGCTCACCGAACATTACGACACCGACGACAGCGCCCTTGACCTGAAGGCGCTCATCGCCGGGTTGGATAGCACGAGCCAGATTTACGTCTGCGGCCCGGCGGGCCTGATCGAGGCGGTGCGCGAAACGGCAGCAGCGCGTGGCTTCGCCAAAAGCCAGGTCCATTTCGAGTTGTTCGCGCCGAAAGTGAGCGCTGACGGCAATGGCACCTTCGAAGTGGAGCTGCGCTCGACCGGCCAAGTTTTCGCTGTGCCTGCGGATCGCTCGATCGTCGAGGTGCTTGAGGCAGCGGGCGTGGACCTGACTTACGACTGCAAGCGCGGCGACTGCGGCATCTGCCAGACCACCGTGCTGAGCGGCGTCCCCGATCATCGCGACGTCATCCTGACCGACGCGGAACGCGCCACCAATTCCGTCATGCAGATCTGCGTCAGCCGCGCCAAGTCGGACCGGCTTGTTCTGGACATCTGAGCCCCAGGAGAACCTCATGGGTAAATACACCACTGCCAGTGATATTCGCGCCTTGGTGCGCCCGGTGGAAATCCACAAGGATGTCTATATCAGCGACGAGGTTTTCCGGCTCGAGACCGAGCACCTTTTCGCGAATACCTGGGTCTATGTCGGCCACGAAAGCCAGGTCGCCAATAAGGGCGACTATTTCACCACCGAAGTGGGCGTGCAGCCGATGATCATGTCGCGCCACATCGATGGCGAGATCTATGTGAACTACAATCGCTGCCCGCATAAGGGCACCAAGATCGCCATGGATCGCTCCGGCAATACCGGAAAGTTCTTTCGCTGCCCCTACCATGCCTGGTCGTTCAAGACCGACGGATGCCTTTTGGCCATCCCCTTGAAGAAGGGCTACGAGAACACCGGCTTTGCCGAAAACACCTCGGTCAAGGGCCTCACCCCGGTCGGGGCGGTCAGAAACTATCGCGGCTTCGTCTTCGTGCGGCTCAACCCGGAGGGCATCGGCTTCGATGATTATTTCGGCGGCAGCCTTTCCTCGCTCGACAATATGGTCGACCGCTCCCCGGTCGGGCGGCTGGAAGTGGCAGGGCCACCGCTGCGCTACCTGCACCATTGCAACTGGAAGATGCTGGTCGAAAACCAGACCGACACCTGCCACCCGATGGTCGCCCATGAAAGCTCGGCCGGAACCGCCGTGCGGCTTTGGGAAGAGATGGACAAGCCCGACGGCACGCCCCGGCCCATGGCGATGGAAGTCATCGCCCCGTTCATGTCGCCCTACGAGTTCTTCGAATCCATGGGCATTCGCACCTGGGCGAACGGGCATGGCCATACCGGCGTGCACCACTCCATCCATTCCGATTACTCGGCAATTCCCGGTTACTTCGAGCAGATGGCCGCAGCCTATGGCGACGAACGCGCCCGGGCGATCCTGGACGAGAACCGGCACAACACGGTCTATTTCCCCAACATCATGATCAAGGGGCCGGTCCAGCAATTGCGCAACTTCATTCCCATGGGGGCTAATAAGACCATGGTCGAAAGCTGGATATTCCGGCTGGTGGATGCGCCCGACATGCTGCTGGAACGCACAGCCACCTATAACCGGCTGATCAACGCGCCGACCTCGATGGTCGGCCATGACGACCTCGAAATGTACGAACGGGCCCAGGAGGGTCTGCACTCCCAAGGTCTCGACTGGGTCAATATCCAGCGCCTCTATCCGGGCGAAGAGAACTTCGAGGAGGCAGCGGTCGAGAACGGCACCACCGAGCGGCAGATGCGCAACCAGATGCACGCCTGGGTCAAATTCATGACCGCGACGATGGAGGAGGCGTGATGACTTATCCCGCCAAGAACGACCTGATCGACTTCATCTATGATGAAGTGCGCATGCTGGACGATGCCCGCTTTTCCGATTGGCTGACTCTGTGGGAGCCCGATGGCATCTATTGGATGCCGCTCGAGTACAATCAGCAGGACACCAAGCTCGTGACCTCGCTGCTCTATGAAGATCAGTTCATGCTTCGTCTGCGCGTCGAGCGCCTGAACAACGAACGCACCTTCAGCCAGAAGCCCAAAAGCCGCAGCCACCACGTCATCCAGCGCCCCTATGTCGATGTGTTCGAGCCAGAGAACGGCCATTTCGTCACGCATACGGCGATGCACTATGTCGAAACGCGCCTCGACGAGCAGGTGCTGCTTGCGATCAACGCCCAGCACGAACTGGTCCTGCGCGATGGCGCCATCCGCATCAAGCGCAAGAAGGTCGTGCTGCTGAACAGCGATGCAGCCTTCCGCAGTATTCAGCTTCTACCGTGAGTCAGTCCCCGATGATCAACACCTCGCCCCTGCCGGATGTCGACGACGTTGCTGCCGCTTTCGCCCACGCCGTTAGCACCTGGCCCGAGCGGCCGTTTCTCAACGTCCTGCCCGAGACGGCTGCCCGCTATCAAATTCAGGCGGGTGAGCTGACCTATGGAGTAGCGGAAGCTGAAGTCACCCGTCTGCGTCAGGCCTATTCCGCCGCCGGATACCAGGCCGGATCCCGCGTCGTGCTGCTGCTCGAAAACCGGCCGTCGTTTTTTCTGCACTGGCTAGCGCTCAACGGACTGCAGATTTCCGTTGTACCGGTCAATCCAGACCTGCGTGCCGCTGAACTGGAATACCTGATCGGCCATTCCGAACCGGTGCTGGCCGTCGCCCTCGCCTCCCGAGTTGCCGATCTTGCCGCCGCAGCGCGGGCCGCCGGCCACGCAATGCAGGTCATCGCCATCGGCGACGCTCCACCCCCAGCACCAGATACACAACCGGTATTCGACGCCACCCTGCCCGGCTACGAACGCGAAGCCGCCCTGCTCTATACCTCGGGCACAACGGGACAGCCCAAGGGCTGTGTTCTGTCCAACACCTATTTCCTGCTCGCCGGGCAATGGTATGCGTCCGCCGGAGGCCTCTGCATGCTGACCGACGCGGGCGAACGGATGATTACTCCGCTGCCGGTCTTTCATATGAACGCCATGGCCTATTCGCTGATGGCGATGGTGACGGTCGGTGGGTGCCTCACCGTGCTGGACCGTTTCCACCCACGCAGCTGGTGGTCCAGCGTGCGCGAGAGCCAGGCCACGTGTCTACACTATCTGGGCGTGATGCCGGCCATGCTGATGGGTGCCGCCGAAAGCGACAGTGACCGGACGCACGCGGTGCGCTTCGGATTCGGTGCAGGCGTCGATCCCAAACTGCACGGCCCGTTTGAGGAACGTTTTGGGTTTCCGCTGGTCGAAAGCTGGGCGATGACCGAAACGGGCGCGGGCACCGTTACCGTGGTCAAAACCGAGCCGCGCAAGCTGGGGCAGCGATGCATCGGGCGCCCCGATCCCACCATGGAAATTCGCCTTCTAGACGACGCCGGCAACGAGGTCGAAACCGGCGCGCATGGCGAGCTGGTGGTGCGCCGGGCCGGGGCCAATCCGCGCTACGGGTTTTTTTCAAACTATTACAAGAACGAGGAAGCCACTGCCGAGGCGTGGGCCGGGGGATGGTTTCATACCGGCGATATCGCGTGCCGCGACGCAGACGGCGATCTGTTCTTTGTGGATCGCAAGAAGAACGTTATCCGCCGCAGCGGTGAAAACATCGCCGCCGTCGAGGTTGAATCGGTACTGATGCGCCACCCCGCTGTCGCCAATGTCGGCATTGCCGCGGTGCCCGATAGTATGCGCGGCGATGAGGTGTTCGCATGCGTCGTGCCCGCCACGCCCGGCACGCCGGAGCTGGCCCGTGAGATTGTGACATGGTGCTTGGAACAGCTCGCCTATTATAAGGCCCCCGGCTACATCGCCTTTGTCGAAACCCTGCCTTTGACGCCGACGCAGAAGATTCAACGCGGCGAGCTCAAGACCATGGCAGCAGCGCTTTTGGCCCAGCCGCACACGGTCAACACCTGCGATATGAAGCGCAGGGCAACATCTTGAAAGCCCGCCGTGCGCTCTATGATGGCGTCGTTCTCGTCGCTCCTGCGACGGTGCCCTATGTGCGGTACTCCAGAGAGACGGCGCATTGGTGGATCGCCCGCGCATTGCGGGCCTCGCTCACCGCCGCTGGCCTGCGCCCGCGCGATATTGATGGTTTTTCCGTATCGAGTTTTTCGCTGGCCCCCGATACAGCGGTGGGGCTGACCCAACATTTGGGTCTGATCCCGCGCTGGCTCGACCACATTCCTATGGGTGGGGCGAGCGGCGTCGTGGCGCTGCGCAAGGCCGCCCGCGCCGTGCAGGCGGGCGACGCCCACATCGTGGCGTGCGTATCAGGCGACACTAACCAGATCGACAGTTTTCGGCGCATGCTGCCCAATTTCAGCCGCTTCGCTCAGGATGCGTCCTACCCCTATGGCGCAGGCGGCCCCAATGCCTGCTTTGCCTTGCTGACCGACTATTACATGCGCGAATATGGGGCCGAACGTGCCGACTTCGGCAAGATCGCCGTGGCCCAGCGCGACAACGCCCTGAAGAACTCGCACGCGATCATGAAAAGCCCGCTGACGCTGCAGCAGTATCTGGAAGCGCGCCCGATTGCCGATCCGCTTGCCTTGTTCGATTGCGTTATGCCGGTCGCCGGGGCCGAAGCCTTTCTGGTGATGCGCGAAGATGAAGCTTTGCGCCGGAACCTGCCCTTCGCCCGCATCCGTTCAACCATCGAGCGCCACAACGCCTATCCCGAAGACCCAATTCAGATGCGGGGCGGTTGGGCCATGGATGCCGATGAGCTTTACGAGATGGCCAAGGCCACACCCGACGAGATCGACCTCTTGCAGACCTATGACGACTACCCGGTGATCTCCATGATGCAGTTCGAGGACCTCGGCTTTTGCCGCAAGGGCGAAGGCCCGGGTTTCGTGCGCCAGCACGATCTGACCATTGGCGGTGACTTTCCGCACAATACCTCCGGCGGGCAATTGTCGGCCGGGCAGGCCGGGGCAGCGGGCGGCTTTTTGGGGCTTGTCGAAGCCATTCGCCAGGTCACCGGCACAGCCGGCCCGACCCAGGTAGCGAGTGCTCGCACTGCGATGGTCTCCGGCTTCGGCATGATCAACTACGATCGCGGTGTTTGCTCGGGTGCAGTGATTATTTCGGGGGCGGACGCATGACCGCCCCGATCTCCCCACCATCCAAAAAGAACCCACAAAAACGCACGCCCGTCCCCGCCAGCCCGCCGCAAGCGCGCAGCCGGGCGGCTTTGGGATTGAGCGCCGCCGCAGCGCAGGGGCAATTTAAGCTCCAAGTTTGTCAAGAGTGCGCTGCTATCCAATACCCACCGCGCGACGCGTGTGCGCAATGCCTGTCGACCGCCCTACAGTGGTCGCCCGTGTCACCCCTTGGTCAGTTGATTGCCGATACCATCGTGCGGGTAAGCCCCAACGCCTACTTCCGCGACAGCACCCCGTGGCGCACGGGAACGGTGAAGCTGGATGCCGGCCCCTCGATCATCTGTCATGTGCACGGCGATTGCATAAAGGGCGAGCTGGTTCGTCTAATCAACCGGCTCGATCGCGGCGGACAGGGCGTGCTGATGGCGCTTCCGCTCACTGCCACCCCCAACATGGAGGACGATCCTCAGATGCGCGAGCTGACCTGCGATCCCAAATTCCGGCGCGTGCTGATCACTGATGGGCGCAGCGACACGGCGCTTGCCCTGGCCCGCGCCCTTGCCAAGGCCGGGGCCGAGACTGTGTTCGTCGGCGAGGCGGAAGCCTGGCGCGATAACCCGGTTCGCGCGCAGCTTCTCGCCCTTCCGCAAGTGCAATTGGTGCCGCTTGATGTGACCAACACCGCGTCGGTGACGGCGCTTGCCGCGCAGATCGGCGGCAAGGTCGATATCCTCATCAACAATGCCCGTTTCGTGCGCCCCGGCGGCGTTATCGCGCGCGGCGACACAGTGTTCGCCCAGCAAGAGCTCGAGGTGAACTATCTCGGCCTGATGCGTTTGGCGCAATCGTTCGGCCCGGCTATGCGGGCGCGCGGCACGGACGGGCAGAATAATGCCATTGCCTGGGTCAACATCCTGTCGGTCTACGCCTATGCCAACCAACCCGATTTCGGCTGCTTTGCCGCCTCGAACGCCGCAGCCCTGTCGCTGACCCAATGCCTGCGCGCCGAAGTGCTGGCGGGCGGCATACGGGTGATGAACGCCTTTACCGGCCCGACCGATGAYGACTGGCACCAGCCCCTGCCCGCACCCAAAGTCACCGCAAGCGCCTTGGCACGCGCTATCGTGGCAGCGCTAAAGGACGGCCTAGAGGATGTCTTTGTCGGCGAAATTGCCCAGGACCTTTATGAGCGCTGGCGCGCAGACCCCA
The DNA here is from genome assembly GCF_056401815.1 of Aminobacter sp. P4_D5. NCBI lineage: Bacteria > Pseudomonadati > Pseudomonadota > Alphaproteobacteria > Hyphomicrobiales > Phyllobacteriaceae > Aminobacter > Aminobacter sp. P4_D5. Next base: position 18,010 of record NZ_JBFUIP010000020.1, read on the forward strand.
AAGTGCTCGAGCTTGAAATGACTGCCGGAGGCGGGGCATGACCAATCCACCACCGGGCGGAGCGACCCTACTCGCCGAGCTGGCGCTGGCCATGGCCACGGGCCGCATCGAAACCGTCGATCTGACCCACACGCTGGACCCGGACTTCCCGGTCATGGTTCTGCCACCCGAGTTCGGCCAATGCGCTCCGTTCCGAATGGAAGAAGTTTCGGCCTTCGACCATCGCGGCCCGGCCTGGAAATGGCATAATTTTACCTGTTCCGAGCATACCGGAACTCATTTCGACGCGCCCGCGCACTGGATATCGGGGCGCCATCTCCCCAACAACAGCGTCGACGCCATTCCGGCCGGCAATTTCGTCGGACCGGTGGTGGTGATAGATTGCTCCAAAGGGGCCGCCCGCAATGCGGATTTCGAGCTGACGCCCGCAATCATTGCCGCCTGGGAGGCCGAACACGGCGAAATCCCACCCGATAGCTGGGTGCTGATGCGCACCGACTGGTCCAAGAAAAGCGCCGCGGACTACCTGAACCTGCGCGAGGACGGCGCCCATTCACCCGGACCCAATCCCGACGCCATGCGCTTTCTGGTGGAGCGCCGCTCCATTCGCGGCTTCGGGACCGAGACCGTGGGAACCGACGCCGGTCAGGGCGCGCACTACACGCCGCCCTACCCCGCCCATTTCTACCTGCATGGCGCCGGGAAGTACGGCCTGCAATGCCTGACGAACCTCGACCAGCTACCCCCAACCGGCGCGTTTCTTCTCGCGGCTCCCCTCAAGATCAAGAACGGCACTGGCAGCCCGCTGCGCGTGCTTGCCCTGGTTCCCCGCTAAGTCCCGGAAAGGATGTCCCAAACCATGACAGACTACACAGCCGTCATTACCGGCGGGAGCAAGGGCATCGGCGCCTGCGTGGCACAGCGCATGCTGGACAAGGGCTATCGGGTGATTTCCATATCGCGCCACGACCCCGATTTCAGCCACGCCAATCTCGAAAGTGTGCAGGCTGACCTGCTGGACCCCGCGGCGGTACGCCTGGCGGCGGCCGATATCGCGGCGCAGCACCAGGTCACCCACCTTGTCAACAATGCCGGCATGATCTGGCCCAACCTGCTCGAGAATGCGACGCCCGAAGATATCGCCGGGCTGGGCCAGTTGCATCTGGGCGCGCCGCTGTTGCTGTTGCAGGCCTTCTTGCCCGCCATGAAGGCGCGCCGGTTTGGCCGGGTGCTGTTCAATTCGTCGCGCGCCGCTCTGGGCAGCCCCACCCGCACTGCCTATAGCGCCTCCAAGGCTGGCATGATCGGCATGGCGCGAACCTGGGCGCTCGAACTCGCCCCGCATGGTATCACCGTCAATGTGGTCGCTCCCGGCCCCATTCAGACCGACAATTTCTGGGGCATCGTCCCCAAGGGCAGCGAACACGAAGAGGGTGTGGCCAAGCGCATTCCCGTCGGGCACCTCGGAACATCCGAGGATGTGGCCCACGCCTTCATGTACTTTGCCGATGCCCGGGCCGGGTTCGTCACCGGTCAGACGCTCTTTGTCTGCGGCGGCGCCAGCATCGGGTCCGTCCCCATCTGAATTGCTTTTTACGCGCAGCTAACGCCCTCACCGCCAGGAGAAAATCATGGAATACCGCACTCTCGGCCGCTCCGGCCTTAAGGTTTCAACCCTGACGATGGGGACCATGACCTTTGGTGGCCCAGTCAAAGTCGGCCATACCGAACAGGCCGACGCCACCCGGCAGATCGACCTCTGCCTCGATCACGGCATCAACCTGCTCGATACCGCCAATATCTATAATGACGGTGTCTCCGAGGAGATGATCGGCGTGGCCCTTGCGGAGAACGGACGCAGGCAACGGGCGCTGCTCGGCACCAAGGTGCGGTTCAAGGTCGGCAGCGGCCCCAACGAGCAGGGTCTGTCGCGTCACCATATCGTTGCGCAGGCCGAAGCCAGCCTCAAGCGCCTCAAGACCRATGTCATCGATCTGTACCAGGTGCACGAATGGGACGGCATKACCCCCATCGAAGAAACGATGGAAGCGCTCGACACCCTGATCAAGACCGGCAAGGTGCGTTACATCGGCTGCTCGAACTATTCGGGCTGGCATATCTCCAAAGCGCTGGTGGCAGCCGATAGCCGCCATCAGCAGCGCTTCGTCTCCCAGCAGATCCACTACACCCTCAACGCGCGCGAAGCCGAATGCGAGTTGGTGCCAATCAGCCAGGATCAGGGTCTAGGCATCTTGATCTGGTCGCCGTTGGCGGGTGGCCTCCTGTCCGGCAAGTACCGGCGCTCCGGCGGCCCCGATGCAGGCCGCCATGTCGGCGGCTTCCGCGAACCGGTCGTAAACGACTGGGAAAAACTTTACGACATCGTCGAGGTCGTGGTCGCGATTGCCGAGGCGCGCGGTGTATCGGGCGCACAGGTGGTTCTGGCCTGGTTGCTTGAACGCCCGGGCGTGACTTCCATTGTCATCGGCGGCCGCAGCGAAGCCCAGTTCAGCGACAACCTAGCGGCGGCCAATTTGAAGCTCTCCGCAGAAGAACGATCCAGACTCGACGGCGTCAGCCTTCCAGTGCTCCCCTACCCCTATTGGCATCAGGCCCTCAGCGTCAAAGACCGCCTCGGCCCCATCGATCTCGACCTGCTGACCCCGTACATCGAAGCTGCCAAGCCGGTTTGACCTTCAGCTCGTACAGAACTCAAGACGCGGCAATCTGGTTTGCCGCGTCTACTCGGTGGCCGTGTCGTTGACCGTCCAGGATTCAGCGATCCACGGTTAGATCTCGAGCGTTTCGGGGGTCTGGTAGGTGAGCTTGTCAGTGATCTGGTTGAGCACGCCGCCATTCGGATAGAAGCCTCCCGCCGGTGGGTACAGGTTCCTATGCGCGGAACAGCAGGTCGTATTCCAGCCGCTCCATCAGAAGCCGTTCCGAGCGGATCGAGTAGAACGCTTGGCATAGCATCGCCCGGAGCAACTTCTCGGGCGGGATTGACGGCCGCCCGATCGGCGAATACAGCGCCGCGAAATCCCACTCAAGCGCCGACAGCGCCTCGTTCACGATCGCCCGGATGCGGCGCAGCGGATGATCCCGCCGAACCCGCCCCTCAAGATCAACATAGCTGAACAGTTCGCCCGTCCGTTCGTCCTCGCCCGGCACAATTCACTCCCGCCACCTCGTGGCCAGAGTGAATCGCGAACCCAGAACTGTCGCAAGCCCTTTTTCAACAGCCTGCTAGTGCCAGACCCGCGTCAGATCCTAAAATAGCCGGCTACCCCCCACCGCGATATCAGTCATCGCCGCCCTTCGGGTACGAGATGATGGACAAGAAGCGGATCGGAAGCCTGGTCAATTGATCGGGGCCATGTGGTGTGTCGGCGTCGAAGAACAAGCTGTCGCCGGGGGCCATGCGATAGAGCTTCGTACCGTGCCGGTAGGTGATCTCACCTTCGAGCAGATAGAGGAACTCCATTCCCAGGTGCTGGAAAAGCGGGAAGGTGTCGGCGTGGCTGGTCAGGGTGATGAGATAGGGCTCGACCGAGAGCGCGCCGGAACTGGATCCGATATAGCCGAGGAGGTTGTAGTGGTGGCTGGCACGCGTGCTGCGCCGTTTTACTGCGACCCCTGCCCCGCACTTGACGAACACCGCGCTGCGCTCTTCCTCGAAGCGTCGCAGCAGCCCAGTGAGCGGAACCCCGAGCGCCTGCGACAGCGCCTGCAATGTGGTCAGCGATGCCGATATCATCCCGTTTTCGATTTTCGACATCATGCCAACCGAAATACCGGCTGCACCCGCAAGCTCCTTCGCAGTCATGCCATGGCGTTTGCGGCAGGCCCGCACCTCGCGACCGATGGACGCCTGAAGCTCATTTTCCTCAGGCACGCGGATCGCGTGCGGATCCTGGCACAGCGGCAGTGCGACCGCGGCCGGAGCCGAAGCCATCCGGGCCCTCGGGCCTGGCCTTGCGGGCTCAAGCCTAGGTAGGGAAACTGCTGCTGTCATTTGGGCACCTCCCACATTCGCTAGGCGTAAATAACTGCGCCTGGCGCAGGCTTCAGACGGCTTAGCCGAAACTCAAACGAAACCGCTCACCACGCCAACGCCCGCCATCGCGGCAAGCCCGCCGAGTAAGCGGATAAGGAACGAACCCCTCGCCCCGCCCTTGCTGTCGAGAAGCAAGCCGAAGCCGAGGCCCAAGGCATGCAGTGTCGCGGTCGCCAGCACAAAACCAGCACCGTATGCCAGGCCGCTGGCGCTCTCCGGCATCTCGGCACCGTGGGCGTAACCATGAAAAACAGCAAAGAACCCGACCAGTGCCATGGCGACAGCCACGCTCGCATGCAGGTTGAAGGCGACAACGCCGCCAAGAACGACGATCGAGAGGCCAATGCCAAGCTCGACGAAGGGCACGGCGATGCCGGCAAGACCAAGGGCCCCGCCGAGCACCATCACCGAAACGAAGCTTGCCGGCACGAGCCATCTGGCGCGGCCACCCAGCTGGGACGCAAACAGACCGACCATGACCATGGCGAGGACATGGTCGAGCCCGCCAAGCGGATGGGCGAAGCCATGGGCAAAACCGTCCACATGGCCAAGGCCGGTATGTGCGTTGGCGAGACCTGGCGCCAATGCGAAGGCGGCCAATGCCGCGGACCTAACGATCGATTTGCTGTTCATTGCCTGCTTCCTTTCAATGTTTGTGATGCGAATGCGGTTGTCACTTGCGCCGTGGCACGGGCGGTTTGCCAAAAGCCGCCTCGACGGCAAGCCCAAACAGGCTTTCGAATATGCCGCGCGCGGTCACCGCATCGGCGGCAAGGCAACGGATGCCCCAGCCCGCGCCGTTGGCCAGCGCCGTTACGCCGAGGACTGCAGACGCCGTGTTGTTCAGCGCGACAAGCACTTCCGCTGTCGGAAGCCGGGTGGGGTCGCCGAGAAGCATGAAGTTGGAAACGACCCGCCAGGCGCCGATGGGCGAGGCTCGGCCTACGAGCTGCGCGCCTGTGACTTCTAGATTATCACGCACAAGCAGCCGGCCTGCGGCGTCGCGAATAACAACGTCCGCGCCCAGCCGGTCGAAGAGGCGGAAGCGCCCTTCCGGGTCATGACAAGCAAAGGCGTCCGACAAAAACAACACAGCGCCGGGCGCCAACCTTGCCTGGGTGGTGATCGAACAAGATGCCCCGGGAAACAGCACCAGCGGATCAGGCGTCAAGGCCAGGAACGCGCCCTCTTCGAGGTCAATCTCGGTTGCTTGGTGCGCCGGCTGGCCGTGGCAATCATGCACGACGGTCGCCGCCTGGGTGGTGACATGGGCTGCCGCGGCCGGACCCAGTTCGTAGCGGCTGGATAGTTGCTCGGCACGATAAAGGCCGCCCGAGGAGGACTGCTGGTAGACCGTCAGTAGCGACGGTATGGCCGCGTCGAGCATGAACGGCCGCGTCATGTGAAACGGGTAAGAAACGAACTGGCGGCCCAAATGGGTGCGCGCGCCGTGACGGGAGAAGGCAAGCTCGAAGCGGCCGCATCGCGCATCAGGCTGGCGCGGTTGCGCCAGGACCTCGTGGTGGCGTGGCTGGGGCCAGTGTGAGGTCATCTGAACAGCACGTCGGCAAGAATGCGATCGGCAATCGCAGCGACGCCCTCGCCGGTGCGGCAGTTGGTGACGGCCATCGGCTTGCCCGCGCGCACGCCGGTCGCCTCGGCGGTCATCTGCTCCAGATTGACGCCGACATACGGCGCCAGGTCCATCTTGTTGACCACCAGCAGGTCACATTTGAGGACACCGGGGCCCTTCTTACGCGGAATGTCGTCGCCGCCGGCGACGTCGATGMCGAACATCCACCAATCGACGAGATCGAGCGAGAAGGTCGAGGCGAGGTTGTCGCCGCCACTTTCGATCAGGATCAGCTCGACGTTGGGAAACAGCGCTTCCAGATCGTCGGCGGCAGCAATGTTGAGCGTCGGATCCTCGCGGATCACAGTGTGCGGACAGGCGCCGGCCTCGACCGCTGCGACRCGGGCCGGGTCGATCAACCCGGAGCGGCGGATGCGCTCGGCATCCTCGGCGGTCACCAGATCGTTGGTGACGATCGCCAGCGACACGCCGCGCTCGGCAAAGGCCGGGATCAGCCGCTCGATCAGTGCCGTCTTACCGGAACCGACCGGGCCCCCGATGCCGATGCGGGCAGCGCCCACACGCGAGGCCGACGGCGCAAAGGAAGAAGTCCTAACGTCCATGATATCACCTCAGCATATAGCGTTGGGTCAGCGGCAGTTCGTGCGCCGGCTCGCAGGTGGCCAGTTCGCCGTCGACAAAGACGTCGAAGGTCTGCGGATCGACACGGATGTTGGGACAGGCATCGTTGCGCAGCATATCCTTCTTTGTGAGCCCACGATTGCCGCGGGAGGGCAGCAGCGCCTTCTTCAGGTCGAGCGTCGCGGCTAGGCCACGATCGATGGCAAGCGGATTGACGAAGCAGGCCGAAAGCGCCTGTTTGGCACGCCCGAACGCACCCCATTGCGGGCGCAGCAACAGCGGCTCGCAGGTCATCAATGAGGCGGCACTATCGCCCATCGCGCCCCAGGCGATGAAGCCGCCCTTGATCACCAATTCCGGCTTGATGCCGAAGAAGGCAGGGCGCCAGATGACAATGTCCGCCATCTTGCCGTCCTCGAGCGAGCCGACATGTTCGGCGATGCCGAAGGTGCGCGCGGCGTTGATGGTGTATTTGGCGACATAGCGCTTGATGCGTTCGTTGTCGCCAAAGCGTGTCGCCTCTTCGGGCAGGCGGCCACGCTGCTTCTTCATCTTGTCAGCCAGCTGCCAGGTGCGGCAGATCACCTCGTTGATGCGCCCCATGCCCTGGCTGTCGGAGCCGAGCATCGAGATCGCACCGATGTCGTGCAGGATGTCCTCGGCGGCGATCGTCTGGGCGCGGATGCGGCTTTCGGCAAAGGCGACATCCTCGGGGATGGCCGGGTTGAGGTGGTGGCACACCATCGTCATGTCGAGGTGTTCGTCGAAGGTGTTGATCGTGTAGGGATTGGTCGGGTTGGTGGAAGACGGCAGGCACCATGGCACGCCGGCGACGCTAATGATGTCGGGGGCATGGCCGCCGCCGGCACCTTCGGTGTGATACATGTGGATGGTGCGGCCGTTGATGGCGGCAAGCGTATCTTCGAGGAAACCCGACTCGTTCAGCGTGTCGGTATGGATCTGGACCGGGAAATCGAGCTGGTCGGCCACCGTCAGGCAGGTGTCGATCGAAGCCGGCATGGTGCCCCAGTCCTCGTGCAGCTTGAGGCCAAGACAACCGGTCTCGATCTGCTCGACCAGCGAGGCCGGCTTGTGCGAATTACCGCGACCGAGAAAGCCGAAATTGATGGGCCACTCTTCCGCCGCCTGCAGCATCTTGCCGACATTGAACGGCCCGCCGCAGTCGATGCCGACGGTGATCGGCCCAAGCGAGCCGCCGAGCATTGTGGTGATGCCCGAGGCAATGGCATGATCGCACAATTGCGCGCTGTCGAAATGCACATGCACGTCGAGCGCGCCGGCGGTGGCGATCAGGCCCTCGCAGTCGCGCACGGTGGTTGCCGCCGACACGATCAGGCGCGGATCGACGCCGTCCATGATGGCTGGATTGCCGGCCTTGCCGATGCCTACGATCTTGCCGTCCCTGATGCCGAGATCGCCCTTGATGATGCCAACGACCGCATCGATCACAGTGACGTTGCACAACAGGAAGTCGAGCGCGCCTTCGGCACTGGTGACGCCCGCGGCAAGCCCGGCTCCGTCGCGCAAGGTCTTGCCGCCGCCATGCAGGCACTCGTCGCCATAAACGGCAAAATCCTTCTCGACGACGGCGACGAGCGAGGTGTCGCCGAGACGGAAGCCGTCCCCAGTGGTCGGGCCATACATTGCCGCATAGTCGCGGCGTGACAGTGTTGCCATGATCGTTCCTCCCCTCAGGCGCCGCGGAAGCCGCGGGCGCGGGCATTATCAAGGGCAGCGGCCTTCACCGCCGCATCTTTGGCCGAGCCGTTCGACAGCCCATTGAGGCCGGAAAGATGCTGCTGGCCGCCGAAGGTGGTGAGCGGAACGTCTTTCTCCTGCCCCGGCTCGAAACGCACCGCCGTGCCCGCGGCGATGTCGAGGCGCATGCCGAAGGCCGCCGCGCGGTCAAAGTCGAGTGCCTTGTTGACCTCGAAGAAATGATAGTGGCTGCCGATCTGCACCGGACGGTCGCCAGTGTTGACCACCTTGAGCGTCAGCTTGCGGCGGCCCGCGTTGAGCTCGATCTCGCCCTCTTCAGTGATGACCGCTCCGGGTTCGAGATCGTCGGCAACGGCACCTGCGGCCGGCCGCAGCGGCTCATGTACGGTCACCAGCTTGGTGCCGTCGCGGAATGTCGCCTCGATCTGCAGCATCGGCAGCATCGCCGCCACACCCGACATGACGTCGGCCTGGGTCAGGATGGCCGAGCCGAACGACATCATCTCGGCGACCGAGCGCCCTTCCCTGGCGCCTTCGAGGATCTCGTCGGAGATGATCGCAACCGCTTCAGGATAGTTGAGCAACAAGCCCTTGGCCCGTCGTTTGCGCGCAAGTTCTGCCGCCGTATAGATCGTCAGACGTTCAAGTTCGGTCGGGGTCAGCAACATGGCGTTCGCTCCTCATCAATTGGAAAACAGGCGCTGGCCGGAAGCGCCATGCAGGGCGACCGCGATCTCGCAAAGCGGCGTGAAGGAACACAGTGGCTCATCGTCGATGACCGGCCTGAGCGCGGCGGTTTTGACCCCAAGCAGGGCCTGGGCGATCACCGCCTGGGCGTCGATGGCGCCGATCACGCCAAGCCGCACCGCAGCGGTCGCCAGGGACGCGACCATCTGGTAGCCGCCGATCGCAACAGCCGTTACCTCGTCGAGGCCAAGCGCCTGCCATAAAAGGCCCTGCACGACGGCGAGATGGCCGCAGGCGCTGCTATTGCGGACCATTGAGCGATAGGCCGTCGCCCCCTTGGTTCCCAAGCGCCCATGCGTGGTCAGAAGTGCTGCACCATTGCGCCGCGAGCCAGACCGCAGCCCTTCCACGAAGGTGGAGGCCTCGACCTCACGGTCCAGATCGGCAAGCGCGTCGAGATCGCCGGCAAGCCTGTGTGCCCGCACCAGCGCGACACGGTCAGCACTTGCCCAGCGATGGCGGATCTGGGTATCGACAAAACCCGCGAAGTCGAACGCACCCAGCCGCTCAGCGAGCGACGACGACGCCTCGAGCCCTTGCGAAAAGGCAAAGCCGCCCGACGGAAACTGGCCATCGGCATGCTGCAAGGCAACGAGCAGATTTGTCGCCGACAGGGTCATTCGGCCTCCTCGGTCATCTCGACCCGTCCACCCGACAGCAGAGGCGCGATGCGCGCGGCATAAACCGAAGCAGGTCCATCCTGGGCGACGAGAAGGTCGTCGCCAGCGAAGCGGACCCGCCAGTGAAGGTTGCCCGCGTGGTAGCCGAGTTCCAGCGCATCGCTGGCCGAACGCGGCGAAAACCTAAGCCAGCGCTGCTCGCCGGCGCGCACAATCACCGCGCGATGATCGTCGAGAACAAGCACGGCACCGTCGTGCAGTTTCTGCTCGCGCGGCAAGGTGATCGCCACCTCCTCGCCCTTGTCGGTCCGCGCCATCAGCCGCCGACGATCGAGATCGCCAACCGCAACGGTGACAAACTCGACCGCATGGCGATGTTCGAGATGGTGGATCGCCTCGTGCAAAGCCGGATCGCTCCGGCTGCCCACTACGCCTTCAACTCGCAGCATCTTTACCTCCCTTTGCCTTCCTGCATTCCTCACAGGACGGGGCAGTCATTTGTCTTCGCCGAGAAAAGTCACGGCGCCCCGGTCGAGCACATGGTGGAGCCGGTCGAGAACGTGGCCCGATCCAAGTTCGCCAACGACGTAGAGATGATCGCCTTCGAAACGCACGGGCCAGTGCATATTGCCGGCGCAGTATCCGAGTTCGATCCCGGCCGCGGCATCGGCGGCCTTGAAGACCAACCATCGTTCCGGCTCCGCACGGACAACGATGGCGCGCTTGTCTTCAAGCAACAGCACCGCGCCATCGACGAGCCGCTGCGTGCGCGGCAGGGAGATCGCGCAGAGCGTGCCGCGGTCGGTTCTCGCCGACAGCCGCCGGCGGGCGATTTCGGCGGTGTCTAGCAAGATGAACTCGACACGGCCTTCGTGATCCAGCAAATGGAGCTGGGCGCTCAACTGCTGGTCAGCCGCCAATCCGACAATGGAATTCAACTTCAACATTCAAAGTCCCCTGGAGCATTTGGCGGCAACTTCTGGATCTCGTGGAACAGCGCGCGGCCCTAGTCAGATCCCCAGATGCGCGTCGACGATTTCCCGGTCGTAGAGCTGATCCGGCGAAATCTCGGCAACGAACGCGCCTTTCTGGATGATCAGCACGCGGTCGGCCAACTGGCGGATGAAGCGGATGTCTTGCTCGACGAGGATGATGCCCAGGCCCAGACTGACCTTCAGTTCGCCCAGCTTTTCGGCGATAAGATCGACGATCGAGGGCTGGATGCCTTCCGTCGGCTCGTCAAGCAGCACCAGCTTCGGTCGCCCGGCGAGGCAGCGAGCCAATGCCAGGATCTGCTGCTGTCCGCCTGACAGCCCTCGGCCTGGCCGCTCGAGCAAATCCTTCAACACGGGGAAATGGCCGAGCATCTCAGGTATGGCGCTTTCACCATCACGCATGATCTCCCCCATCTTCAGGTTTTCCATGACGGAAAGCAGAGGGAAGATGTCACGCCCCTGCGGCACGTAGCCGATACCGGCACGGGCGCGCTCGGACGAGCTGGCAAAGGTGATGTCGCGGCCATCGAACTCGACGCACCCTTGCGTCGTCTTGATCTGGCCGACAAGCGTGCGCAACAGGGTGGTCTTGCCCATGCCGTTGTGGCCGAGGATGCCGACGACCTCCCCCGGCTTCATCGTGAAGTTGATGCCGTGCAGGATCGGGATCCGGCCGTAGCCGGAGTGCAGATTCTTGACCTCAATCATCTTCTGACTTCCCCAGATAGACTTCGCGAACCAGCTCGTTACCCTGAACCTTTTCCATCGTGTCTTCGATCAGCACGCGCCCCTGGTGAAAGACGGTCACGGTTTGGGCGATCTGCTTGATGAACTGCATGTCGTGCTCGACCACGACGATTGCCGCCGACTTGTTGACCTCGCGGATGAGTTCAGCTGTCTTGTTGGTCTCATCCGCCGTCATTCCGGCCGCCGGCTCGTCGAGCAAGATGAGCTTGGGCTCAAGCGCCACCACCATGGCAAGCTCGACCCATTGGCGCTGGCCGTGGGCCAGTTCGCCGACCAGCCTCCCTGTCAGGGCGGTCAGGCCCAGCCGCTCCATGACGTCCTTGCCTTTTGCCGCTGCGCGCGCCTTGCCATGGCGCGAACGGGCCGCAACGGAGATGTTTTCGGCAACCGTCAGGTTGTTGAAGACATCGGGCACCTGGTTTTTGATGCCGATGCCCAACCGGCTGACCTGATGCGGCTGGGCTCGGGTGATGTCGACGCCATCAAACAATATCTGGCCGGTCGTCGGCTTGAGCTGTGCCGTCAGCATCTTGAAGAAGGTGCTCTTGCCAGCGCCGTTGGGGCCAATCAGGCAGCGCAGTTCGCGCTGCTTGAGTCTGAAGTCGACGCTTGCGATGGCAACGACACCGCCAAAGCGTTTTTCGAGGCCTCGGGTCTCAAGGATACAATCGAGCGAAGTCATGGCACCCTCTTTTGCTCGACGAGCGGAGCGACGTAGGGACGGAATTTCAGCCGCCGAACAGCGTCACTGATTGTCGGCACCACACCCTTCGGGACCAGCAGGACAAAGCCGATCAGGATCGTGCCGAGCACCAGGTTGGCGTTGAGAAGCTGCTGGGCGCCAAGTTTCGTGGCGATCCACTGGATGGCGAAGCAGCCGACGATGGGGCCGAGCAGCGTACCGGTGCCACCGACAATCACCCAGATGATGACCTGCGCCGACTGGGCCAGTCCGAAGACGTCGGGACTGATGAACATGCCCCAATTGGCGAACAGGCAACCTGCCAGGCCAGCGATCGCGCCGCCGATGGCGAAGGTCGCCAGCTTGTAGAAACGTGCGTCGTAACCGAGCAGTTCGGCGCGACGTTCGTTTTCGCGGATGGCAACGACGACCTGGCCGAAGCGGCTCTTTAGCATCAGCCGAAGGCCGACATACACCGCCAGCAAGGTGAAACCGGACAAATAGAACAGGCCGTCAAAGGATAGTGCCAGTTCGGGCCGACCTGGAAAATTCAAAGGTGGAACCGCCGGAATGCCATTGTAGCCACCCAAGGGGGCCGCACCGATGACATATTGGGAACCTGAAGTCGCGCCCATGACCTTGTAGAGGATCAATGTCACCGTCAGCGTGATGACGCCGAAATAGACGTCGGTGATGCGCGCGTAGAACAGGAAGTAGCCGAGCAATGCCGCAAACAGCCCGGGAACGACGATCGAGAGCAGCAGCGGGATGGTGCTGTCGCCGAAATTGATAACGGCGATGGCATAGGCATAGGCGCCGATGCCAAAGAACGCCGACTGGCCAAAGCACAGGATACCGCCATAGCCCCAGATCAGCCCGAGGCTGAGCGCCAGGATCGCCATGATCACATAGGACGTCAGCTCGATCATCATGATGGGGTCGACGAGCTGTGGCAGTGCCACCAGCAATACCAGCCCCAACACTGTGGCGGCAACCAGTCCGCCGTTTCCTTGCAAAATCGCGGTCATGCCGCCCTCCTGAAGAAACGCCCGGTGATGCCTTGCGGCATGAACCGCAGCATCACGACGGCAGCAGCCAAAAGGGCCACCTCGCCGATAACCGGGGTAGTGAGATATGTGATGATCTGGTCGATCGCCCCGAACAGCACCGAGGCCGACACCGTGCCCGCAAGGATTGCCGGGCCCCCTCCGATGACGGTGATGAACGCCTTGGCGACATAGGCAGCACCAATCGTCGGCACGATGCCGGTGATTGGCGCCATGACGCCGCCGGCCAGACCGGCAAGCCCGGCGCCAACGCCGAATGTGACGGCATAGACGCGCGATGGATTGACGCCCAGTGCGGCGGCCATGTCGGCATTCTGCATCGTGCTGCGTGCGATCAGCCCGTAGCGCGTAAAGCGGAAGACAGCCCAGATCGCGGCGAACACAACAATTGCGATGACGATGATGATCAGCGAATAGGCGGCGATGCGGTAATCACCGATCTGCAGCGAGCCGGCCGGGGCCGATATGCCCTCGGTGGTGTTGCCGAAAACGGTGGTAGCCAGGCCGACCAAGAGCAGACTCAGCCCCCAGGTCGCGAGCATGGTGTCGCGCGGCCGACCATAGAGAAAGCGGATGATCGTCCGTTCGATGACCACACCGATCGCCCCCACCACGAGGGGACTGACCAACAGCGTGGCGATCCAGATGTTAATCCCGGCCTTGGTCGCGACAATCGCCGCATAGCCGCCGAGCATGATGAATTCGCCGTGAGCAAGGTTAATCACCCGCATCATGCCGAAGATGATCGCAAGTCCGACGCTGATCAGCGCCAGGCTTGCAACGGCTTTGAGAGCCTCAAATGAAAGTACAACGAGCAGGTCCATAACCGCACAGCCTCTTGGATTGCTGCGAGGTCGTTCGCGCATTGCCGCGATCGAACGACCCGCAACCTTTTGAGTCATTCAAACCTTGATGACGTACATCGAGTTGTCATCGGGGTTCTTCTTGAGGTCGCAGACACCCGACGTGTCGAGCGGCTGCTGCTGCGAAAAGCTCTCCAGGATGTTGATCTTGCGGTCCTGGATCTGGCCGATATTGATGTCCATGACGCAATGATGCGTCTGCGGATCGATCGAGAACTTGCCGCTGGGCAGGTCGAGGCTGATGCCGGACTCAAGCGCTTCGATCACCGGCATCCGTTCGGCGGTGCCCGCCCGCTTGACCCCTTCCGCCCACAGATAGACGGATTGGTAGGTGGCCATCGCCAGTTCGGTCACATAGGGATATTCAGCACCGAAGCGCTTATGGAAGCGATCGAGGAAGGCCTTGTTGGCGGGCGTGTCGAGCGCCTCGAAATAATTGAAGCACAGCAGGATGCCGTTTGTTTCCTCTGGCGAGAGCACCATCTGCTCGCCGCCGATGGTCATGGTCGTCGACGCCATCGGGATCTGCTTGTTCATGCCGGCGGCTGCCCACTGGCGGTAGAACGACTGATGGGCGCCGCCGACAAGGACGAGGTAGAGGAAGTCCGGCTTGGCTTCCTGGATCTTCTGGATCGTCGATCCGAAGTTGGTCACGTCGAGTGGGAAGAAATCCTCACCAACAATCTGACCACCGTTTTCAGTACAGTATTTGCGCGTCCATGCGGCGGTGATCTGGCCGTAATTGTAGTCTGCAGCCAGCGTGTAGATCTTCTTGCCCCATTTGTTCATCACAAAGGGCACATGCTTTGACTGCTTCTGGGCCGGCGTGATGCCCGTGCAGAAGATGTTGCGGTCGCAGACGCCGCCTTCGTATTGGGTGTTGTAGAAGTAAAGCGTGTTGAGCCGCCGAAGTACCGGCCGCATCACCTCGCGGGAGGCGGACGTGATACCTCCAAACACGGCAGACACCTTGTCCTTCAAAGCGGCCTGTTGGGAATACTGCGGATAGAGCCGCATGTCGGTCTGGGTGTCGTAGGTGATCAGGCTGATCTGCTTGCCCAAGAGCCCGCCTGCCTGGTTGATCTCTTCGACGGCGAAGGTGATAGCGTCCTGCATCGGCTTTCCGGCCGCGTCGAGACCGCCTGAAAGATCGAGCAGGCTTGCGATCTTGATCGTGTCCTCTTGCGCGAAAGCCCGGCCACCAGCGCCGATCAGGCCCAAGCTTGCAGCAGCATTTGCTGTCGTCTTCAGGAATGACCGGCGATTGACGCTTGAATTTATTATCATTTGCGTTCCCCTTTGCCTTGAGGCCTATCCGTGCGGATAGGCCCGGTCCAAGTTCATGTTCGGAAAAGAAAGGCGTTGCGGCTTAGCTCGCCAGCAACTCCCGCCAGGCTTCGTCAAGGAACTTCACATCCGCCTGCCTGAGGCCGGATCCGCCGGCGAAGTGTCCGTGGCTCGAGCGGAATGGGCGAAGCTCGGCATTCGGCATGTGTTCGACCTCAAACGCGCTGTCTTCCGGCGGAAAGTAGAGGTCGCAGTCGCCCGGCATGACGATCGCCTTGGCCTTGATCGCAGCGAGCGCCTTGCGGAAGTCGCCGTTGTAGAGCTCGTTGTCGCTGATATCGCCGGACTGCCAGGTGCGGATCATCGCGACCATGTTGTTGGCGTCGCGCAGGTTAAACCACTGTTCCCAATAGCCTACGATGAAGTCCTCGACGGAAGCGTAGCCGAGCTCAAGATACTCCTCCTTGCGGAAGAATTCCTGCGAGAAGCCCCAGCCCGCATAGACCCGCCCCATGGCGCGCAGGCCCTTGAAGGGCTGATCGTCATACCAGCCGTCCTTGAACGCGTCGTCGGCCGTCAGTGCGGCTTTCACACCCTCAAGCATGACGTGGTTATGCTTTGCCGTCTTCGCCGAGCCGGCAGTCGGGCAGATCGCCTCGACCATGTCAGGATAGAGCGCCGCCCAATGGAACGTCTGCGCAGCCGCCATCGACCAGCCCGTGACCATCTTGATCTTGGTAATGCCGAACTTCTCGGTCAGCAGGCGATGCTGCGCCTTGATGTTGTCGTAGTAGGTGACATGCGGGAAGCGCGCCTTGTTGTAGGGCGCCGGCGTGTTGCTCGGCGAGGACGACAGACCGTTGCCGAAGACGTTGGGAATGACGATGAAATACTTGCTCGGGTCGAGCGCGCCGCCTTCCCGGATGACCCACTGGTTGTCGTAGTGAGTGGAGGCCATGTAGGTCAGCAGGACGATGACATTGCTCTTGTCGGCGTTCAGCCTGCCAAACGTCTTGTATGCCAGCTTGGCGTCAGGAAGGGTCATCCCTTTCTGGAGTTTAAGGTCTCCAAGCTCGAAGACTTCATAGTCAACTTCCTTGTCTAGCTTCCACTGCGCCATAGCTACCTCCTGCATTTGGCAATAGTCCAGGGTTCGGCCGCCCTTCTCAGGCTGGCCGTGGTGATAGTTCTGCTCAGGCAATAAATATTCGTCCCGACCCATCAGGGTCAGTTTCTGTCTACCTCAGAACTCTTGGCGTGTTTTCCCCAGTGCGATCCGCAGTTGGTAGAAAAACGCAAAAACCCCGCGCACTCAGAAACCTGAGTTTGCGCGAGGTCAATCTTGATCCTCTATGGAGCGCAGCGCTTTTGCTGCGAAAGCCGGCCCGCTTGGAGCCATCGGAGACCCAAAGGCCTCTCGAACACTTAGACGTTATTCCATCAATCCGTAGGCGTCAACCAGGGCCGCGGAAATTGCCGCAACCGACATCTGCTTGGTCATGGCTTGCCGTCGCAGATAGTCGTACGCCTCGTTGGCGCGCAGCTTGCGCTGCGTCATCAAGATGAGCTTGGCCTGCTCGATCTGGCGTGAGGCGTGCAGAGTCTCCTCCAGCTTCGCCACCTTGTTGAGCAGCCGCCGCTCGTAGCTAAATATGTTGCGCGCCAGAGCAAGGTTGGACAGTATCGCCGCCGGCTGGCACGGTTTGACCAGCACCGCCTGGGCGTTGGAAAGCCTGAGCACGTCGACTGGCACACCCCTGTCGCCGTCCACGACCGCCACGACGGGCACCGGTGGCGCCCCGGAAAGCCACGGCGCAGCTGCTAGCACTTCGGCGTCGATTGCCACGAGCGCGAAGTCGAACCCGATCGGCGGCAGCGCTGGCGCGGGCCAGGCCATCTCCACACGGCAACCAACCCGCCTGACCTCGCGCAGGACACCCTCGCCTCCACCGTCACGGGGATGGACAAGAAGCACTGTCGACTGGCGCAATTCGGCCTGCACGCCTCCCGATCCGCGAGTCGCCCTCGGCTGGGCACCGCTGGCACGCTGCGAGCCATCGGCGGCCGAACCATGGGAACCATTTGAAACGTTCGGGCCGCTCATGACCGATCCTCGTTGGCGCAGTTCTCCGGCAAATTGCTCACCCTCAGGTCACGAGAAATGGGTCTGGCCTAAGAGCGACCATCGATTCACGCAGTATGTCGAACCGGCCGTGGTCGTCAGCCTTACCGATCCGCGTCCAAAGCTCGGCATGACTATTCTTGTAGTCGATGCCTATCCGCCCCTGAGGGGCTGCCATCTCGCGGCCGAGCACCGCCGGACGCAAGGTATCGGTATCCATGCTGTTCGTCTCGGCGACGGCCTGGGCAAAGAGGTGAACCTGAAAATATGCAGCCTCAGCACACATGTTGGTCGACTCATCTTGGCCAAAACGCTGCTTGAAGAGGCGAACGAAGCGGTCGTTCTCCTCATTCTCCACGCTCTCGAAATAGGTCGCAGCGGTGATGTGCCCGGCACCGACGTCTCGTCCCATGAGGCGCAGTTCCGCCTCGCAGGTGTTCAAGCTGCCGATGGGCATGTTGTCCGGGCTAAATCCTGCGTCGGCATAGGCCCGGTAAAAGTGGGAGATCGCTTGGCCAACGATGGTCGAAAAGATGACATCCGGCTTGTTGTCGCGAAGTTCGCGGATGATCGGACGGAAATCGTTCRGACTTGCCCCGAAACTCAAATACTCCTCACCGACAATTGTGCCGCCCTGGCCACGGACCAGATCGCGCACGATCCGGTTGGTTCGGCGGGGGTAACAATAGTCGGTGCCCAGCAGGTAGAACCGGTTGCCATGGGTAGCGAGCAGATAGTTGATAAGCTCGATGGTGTTCTGGTTGGGCGACGACCCGGTGTAGATGATGTTGGGCGAGAATTCGAAGCCCTCATAGCGCGTCGGATACCAGAGCAGTGCGTTGACGCGTTCCACCAGTGGCAGCACGGCCTTGCGGCTTGTCGAGGTGTAGCAGCCGAAGATCGTGGTGACGCGATCCTCGATCAAAAGCTTCCGCGCGTAGTGGGAATAGAGTTCGGTGCTGGATGTCGGATCATAGATGATCGGCACGATCTCGCGGCCATTGATGCCACCCGCCGCGTTGATTTCGGCGATGCCCAGCATGGTGCCCTTGAGCTGCGTCTCCTCGATCGCCCCGGTGTCACCGGATTGCGAGAAGAGGACGCCGACGCGCCATGGCTCGCCCGTCGAGCCCATGCTCAACCGCCGCCTGTGGCAAGATGACATGCGAACATCTTATCCTCCGCCTTCCATGCCCCTCGTCGGCCGGTTTCCAGCCATGGCCGGCGCAACTTATGATGCTGCTGCCGAAAGCCACCCCTACGAGGAATTAGTTTTTCCTAACATATAAGTCCGTTGGGACCAATCGAAAACGGGCTACTATCCTTGCTGAACTACACGCGCCCGTGGCAGCTAATTGCTCTCCAACGATCGTGTGTATGACTGAGGTGACACCGAAACGCAGGTCGGTGCCATCTGCAACATGAGCGAAGAGATGGTCCGGCACTACGGTCGAGAGGTCCGCACAAGGGTTCTGGCGCGCGATGGAATGAAGCATTTGGAGTCACGCTGGAGCGAGGTTCGTCAGCCTGCGCTGGAACAAGAACAGAACGCGAATTGGAAACCAAACGTCAAGATTGGGAACCGTTGGCAACGCGACACGTTGGCCAATCAGCGGAAAAAAGAATGATTTCCGTGCGTTAGTGGTTTGCGCGACCGAGATCGAACTTCTGCCCCCTGATTAAGTGGCATCTCGCGGCCGATCCATGCGCTACGCGAATTTAGCGCCATGGAATTCATTCCGGGTTCGGCCTCGCACGTGACAGCATTGAGCTTTCCGGCCACGCCCGCGAGTGAGGCCCCTGCGTAGTCGATAGCGCCGCAAGCAAATTACAAACTTGGGCGAATGCCTCCTGCTCAGCCTTGAGGGGTACCCGATCTCACTGGCGGCCACCTCGAAGAGTGCTTGTCGGGCGTCGAGCTCAGCTTCGGCCTTGGCGCGCAGATCGGCCATGTTTATGCAATCGCCGACAATCCGGTCGAGCCCCTCCTTCGAACTGATGAAGACATCAATAGCGCGGCAAGCGAAACTGCGAAGCCARCGTCGGCTACGCGCATCCACTTCCAGTTGGAATGGTGAGTGCCCTGGATTCTCAAAGAAGGCATCCAGCGAACCGAAAACCTGCACACTCCGCGCGCGGGTAATCGGAATGAGGAGAATGCGCCGGGCGCTGCATACATAGCGGAATTCTGTCCGGCCGCCGGGCCGGTATTAACAACGGCCATGTGGCCCCGGCAGAACTTCAAGCCTTTTCCGAAATCCGCAACAAATGCGCYGCGCGCGTCTCTATGACCCCGCGGATGACTTTCAGGATTTCATGTGTAATGCCCGCCTCCTCGAATTCCGCCAGTAGCTTGTCGGCCTGCCCCCCAATGCGCCCTGCCAGTTCGGTCATGTCCTTGACCAAAAGGCGCTGCGCGCCGCGCGTGTCCGGGACGAGCGCGAGCCACTGCTTCAGCTGTATCGTGTCTGGAATCGAACGTCCGCCGATCGCCATGGCGAGTTTCTTTGCCAGTCGCGGATAAGCCGCCGTGCAGAGGACATCGTAGAGTGGAGCGAGGTCAGGTTGGGGAACGTGAGAAATTTGCGAGGCCGTACGAAGCGCCGATTTCATACCGTTCGAGGGGGCCGGACATGCTTCCGTACCTGGATGTTGCACTTGAATTTCAAGATCGGATTGATCCGGACTTTAGGCTGCCGTTGAGGCAAGTAGTCGTAGGGCCAGGGGTGCCCTTCGACCGAAATTCACGTTCACTTGGTGCGTTCCTCGCCTCCACTGGATACAGCGACACCAAGATAATCCAGTCGCATATTCCGTTTCGGCCCTGAGTTCTCGGAAAGCTAGATTCCGCACCCTCGCATCGCTATCTTGTCCGCCATGTGCGGAAGAGTGTTCGTAAAGACCTCAATCGACGGCATCGTGCGCAGCTTCGCCTTCGCCCAGAAGGGCGAGGCCGAGCAGCTTGGCAACACGTTCCCGCGCTGGAATGGCGCGCCCAGCCTCGACTATCCGATCATCGTCATGGACCGTGACCTGAAAGGCCCGGCTTTCGTGCGGGCCATCTGGGGCTTTATCGGCAGGCGCGGGCCAAGCTCCACCGGCCAGCGGCCGCCGATCAACGCGCGGTCGGAGACGATCGCCACCAACGGCCTGTTCAAATTCGCCTACCAGCAGCGCCGCGCCCTGATGCCGGTCGATGGCTATTTCGAGTGGAAGGACATTTTTGGTACCGGCAAGAACAAGCAGCCCTACGCCATCGCCATGGCGAACGACGCGCCCTTTGCGCTTGCGGCGATCTGGGAGAGCTGGCGCAACGCCAATGGCGAGGATTTCTGCACCTTCGCCGTCGTCACCTGCGAGCCCAACGAGATGATGGCGACCATCCACGACCGCATGCCGGTCGTGCTGGCACCCGGGGATTACATGCGCTGGCTCGACCTCGACGATCCGGACCCGCGCGACCTGATGAAGCCGTTTCCCTCTGAACTGATGAAGATGTGGCCGATCGGCCGCAAGGTCGGCAGCCCAAGGAACAACACGCCTGATATTCTCGACCTGGCCGAGCCAGACCCGGAACAGCCGGCACCCGAAAAGCCCTTGCCGTAGCCGCCCCAAGGCAGCTTTCTCAGACCACCGATCCCGTGAGGACGTCAGAGCAAGGCTCGAACGTCGGTCCATAACCTGCCATAGGTGCAGCGATCGAATATCGGCGTGAGTGGGCGCTTGCAGAGACCGTCGGCTTTCGGGCGGCAACGTTCAGTTAGCTGCCGTTGAACGGCGGGAGTTCAACAACGGTTCGTGCCCCCAAATCGGCTAGGCAAACTGTGCCCGGACCCGGGATGGAAGCCATCGGTCCACTTCAACTAAGGATCAACTTCAACTGCCGTTAGGCGACGTCCGTTCCTCCGCTCCCCATCCGTTCCAAGCTGGCGGCGAAGCCTTCAGCATCGGTTGGGATTCCGAATAGATAGCCTTGGCCAACGGGACATCCCAGTTCGCAAAGCATTGCTCGCTGGACGTCGGTCTCCACGCCCTCCGCGACCACCGTCAGGCCAAAGGCGCGTCCCAGGTCGATGATAGCCCGGACAATTACCATCTTGGAGGGGCTCGTCGCGAGTTCATTGACAAAGGTGCGATCTATCTTGATCTCGGTGACCGGAAACGTTTCGAGCGAGCGCAGGTTCGAATAGCCCGTGCCGAAATCGTCTACCGAGAGTCCGACGCCGATCTGCCGCAGCCGCTCGAATGCGTCCATCACGCCGGGAGTGTCATTGAGGAACATGCTCTCCGTGATCTCCAAGGTAAGCCAGGCAGGCTCGGCGCCGGTCCGTTGCAGGACACGGTCGAGCATTTCGGCCATGTCGCGCTGCAGGAATTCCGCCGCGGACACGTTGACCGAAAAGCGAAGTGCCTTGTCGCGGTGTGCGTTGACGCACCGGGCGAACGTCGCGACGGTAGTCAGGCTTCGTTCGGTGAGATCAAGCAGCAGTCCTGATCGCTCCGCGGTCTCGATAAAACTGCCGGGAAGCTGGCTGCCGAACAGGGGATGGTTCCAGCGGATCAGCGCTTCCGCGCCTAGCCACTCACCGGTGAGCAGGTCGACCTGGGGTTGGAAGTGATACACGAACTCGTCGTTCGCGACCGCGACCTTCAACTCGCGTGTCATTCGCACACGACGGCGGGCTTCCTCGTAGTCCGCGTTCCGAAACCGGCGCGGACCACCCAGCGGGTCAGACTTGGCCGCCCACAGGGCGGTCCCGGCATTGCGGATCACGGAAATGGCGCTGCCCCCAGCCTGGCCAATCGCATATCCGATGGCGAAACGCAGTGAGACATTGGCCCCTGCTACCACGAAATCTGTGGCAAGTGCAGCGGACACCAGTGTCACGATCGACCCGGCACCCGCTTCGTCCGGGAGCTCGAAAGCCAGGGCGAACTCATTCGCACCCATCCGCGCCACCAGCGCAGCGCCAACCTCCCGCAGCCGTCGCCCGGTTTCAGAAAGGAGGGCATCGCCGATCTCGAAACCGTATCCGGTGTTGAGGTCATGAAAACCGATCACATCGAGCTTCACAATCAGAAGCGTCGCCGTGGCGTGCTTTGCGAAGCGTACTTCGGCAGCCAGGATGAAGGATTGACGGTTCAGACAACCCGTTGTGCCGTCCAGGTTTGCGACGCGATCAAGGGCGTGATGCGCCTGCCGTATCGCCGATACGTCGCGCAGGATGCCGAGGTAGAGCAGTTCCTCGCCGACCCAGGCGGGTCTGAGACTGAGACTGTTCCAGAACGCCGACCCGTCCTTTCGATAGTTGCGCAGCGTCGCGTCCACAGGCTCCCCCGCCTGGATCGCTGCGCGAATGCGGGCGATCTCCGGTTGGTCGCGTTCATTGCCCTGCAGGTAGCGGCAGTCTTTTCCGATGACCTCATTCCGAGCGTATCCCGTCAGGCACTCGAAGGACTTGTTTACGTAGAGCAAAGGCGCATTGGCGCCCAAACGCTGAGCGATAGCGATCCCGTCGGTCAGTTCCTCGACCAACGTCGGAAGGATTGCCCTGACCGCGTTGGACCTGAGCCCATCGTCGGAGGTGCTCGACCCGCGCTTCGTAAAGTCCGACGGCATGAGTTTGCTGAAGTCTTCCATGACACGAGCCATGGACGGCGACCTGATGGGAGGCAACCCACGGCTGAGGCGGTTTCAGGACAACCGTCAGCCGTTATCGGACAAACTGGCCCTTGCTCCATTCCCGGACGTCCGGAAGCGATCGCGGTAGTCGGACGGCGTCACGCCGACATGCGCAAGGAACGCACGGCGCATGGCTCGCGCCGATCCAAAACCACTTCTCTCTGCGATCGATGCGATCGACAGCCGGCTCCCTTCCAAGAGGAAGCGTGCAACGTCTAGGCGGGTCAGCTCGACATAGAGAGATGGCGATAAACCGACCTCCTGCGAAAAAACGCGCGTGAAGTTGCGCGCGCTCATCGCGGCGATCCTTGCCAAGGTGGTGACCGAGAGGTTCTCGGCAGGATGGTTCAGGACATACTGCTGGACATTATAGAGCCGGCTGCGGTCAATCGCCTGTGCCGCCAGATGCACGCTGAATTGTGACTGATCACCTGGTCGCTTCAGGAACACGACCAGCCGGCGGGCCACGAAGAGCGCCACTTCTCGGCCGAGGTCCTCCTCGACGAGGGAAAGGCCGAGATCGATCGCCGCGCTGGACCCAGCCGACGTTATCATCGCGCCATCACGGACAAAAACCCGGTCGCCTTCCACCCGCGCCTCGGGGAAGCGCTCGGCAAGCAAAGAAGCAAACTGCCAGTGCGTGGTAACATGCCTGCCTTTGAGTAGGCCAGCTTCGCCAAGTACGAATGCCCCTGTGCATACGGAGCCGTAGCGCCGCGTCTGGGGGGCCATACTCGTCAACCAGTCAATAACGTGCCTGCCCGGGCCGTGAGGAACTCCGACGCTCCCGGCCACGAGCAAGGTGTCGGGGGCACTCGGGTACGTGTCGAAGGCGCAGTCGGACAACACTCTCAGGCCTGACGCACAGCGGATCGTGCGATCATCTTCCGCGACGACGGCAACATCATAGAAGTTCTTGCCTGCACGGGCGTTCGCTTCGGCGAACACGTCCATTAGCCCGGCAAGTTCCAGAGAATGTACGTCTGCAGGCACGAAGATGGCGATCCGCATGAGGATATCTCTTCACGGTCCAAAAAGACTCGAAGCTTTCGACGAAGATTTACGCGCCGACGCCGGTCCATTCCGGCGACGGTCTCACAGTGCCGGCAGGCCGTCAAAGTCAAAGGAATCGGGTTGGAACCGGCGGAAGACACCGTCTGGAGGCCTTCATTTTCGCTTGAGCCGTCGACCCGAACGGCCGCTGTCAGGATTGCTTTTCCGGGACCGGCATCTTAGTGGAGCGCAAAGCTGTCGGTTGCTTCGGCTGACCTGACGTCAGTTTTTACCACTCGTCCGCGGAAAGCGGACGGACAGGTTCCCACCCATTGACGCTGTAGACCTTGGCACCTCTGCTTCCAACGCGGGAAATGATTTTCCGCAGCTCATTTGGGGCCGTAAAAGGAAGGTCTGTTTTCGAGACGAATTTGCGATGAGCGACAGTTGCTGCACCCGGCGGTAGTTGGACCGTGGGTTCAAGGGCATAATTGCGTAAACTAGGAGGTGGTCTCGTCAGGGGGCGTGCAGCCGTCTGAAGATGTCGTAGTCCACCGACGAATGGCATTGGGCGACCAACCCGGCTTGCCGGATTTCGTCCAGCAAGGCTTCGCGATAATAGCTCTCGCCACGCAGGAAGGACTGCTCGTGGTAAGTCACTATGGTCTTGACGCCCGTCCGCTCCTGCAGCCGCACCAGATCCTGTGGCAGCGCGTGATGGCGCGAGATGACCTCGGCGCGCTCCTCCACGCTGCCGCCCAAGGAGGCATGGACGAGATTGGCTTTCGAGGCGACATCGGCGACGAACAGGTCCGCGCTTTGCACGGCCTCAACCGGCTATCGCTGTAGCGGCAGTCGCCGCCGACGACTATGACGCGATCCTTCGCCGTGAAACGGTATGCATAGCAATGATCAGGTGCTTGCCGTGCCCAACAGGCAGCTGCCATTCGAGCTACAGTTGCTCGGGCGGAGAGCACGAGATGCAAATCAATTCCACCATAAGCGGCAACAATCGCCAGCGTTGGGTGGGGGCGACGTTCCAAGGAATGGCGTGAGCGTTGAGTAGCCCAACAACGTGATTTCGTACCGCTCAGTTGCGCCAGCTTGGATCGCCACTCTTAAGCCTTCTGGCGGGTCGCAATTGTTATGCTGATGCAACCTTGTGTTCGTTCCGCGCTGCCTCCCAGACTTCCCTAGCGGCATCGACGTTCAACGCGGCAATGCCTAGCCCCACGATTAGGTCTGGCCAGGCGGACACCCATACCAACGCTGTGGTTAGCCCCGCCGCAATAATTGCGACATTGGCGAACGCATCGTTTCGTGCCGATAGGAATGCAGCGCGCGTCAGGCTACCGCCATGACCGCGATAGCGAGCCAACATGAAAGCGCAGGTCAGGTTAATGACAAGCGCGCCACCGCCCACAAGTGTAAGGGAGGCAGGGTCGGGGGGTATCTGCGTGTTGAGCTTATCCCATGCAGTCCACAATGTGGCGAGACCCGGAACGAGCAGTATCATTGCAAGCGCCATGCCGACACGTGCTCTTCCGATTGCGCTCCAGCCAAGAGCGGCGAATATCAGAAAATTGACCGAGGCATCTTCTAGAAAATCGATGCTGTCAGCAAACAAGGATACCGAGCCGATAGTAAGAGCGACGCCAAATTCGACTCCGAAATATCCAAGGTTGAGAAGCCCGACGATGGCTACGACCCGACGCAGCTTAGCATCGGCCTTTGTTGTTCCCACGCTACGCCCTTTGCATTCAACGATCACCCACGATGGCGATCTGTGCGAAACCGAGGCAATTTCGGCAGCTCGCGCTTTATTCACCAGAGAATGCAAATCAAACAGATAGCGCGCCGATTCACCACCCATGTAAAATAGGAATGGGTCACCACGGTCACAGTTCGGTAGCGATTTCAGCCTGCGGGCGGCTACAGCGCATTTTGGGAACGCGCCGCCCCCGACTGCTCCATGCAAAGCGCTAACATTGGATACAAAAATGCGAGTGTGGCAGAGGATCGCACACGAAACAGCCAAAAGCACATCACAATCGGCTCATCCGTCAGCTGATACGATCCAGTAACGTCGTCACTGCATCMCCGACCCTCCGTTGACAGCATGATGGTCATAATCGTTGAGGGCAATTCTGACTTCACGTGCAAGTGTGAGGAGCGCGACCCCAAGCAGGACAAGGGAGATCGTGAACAGCAGGCCCGCCCCGAAAACGTGCTGTCGCCCGAAGAAGGCACTGGCAAAGGAAAAGATCACTAGAACCGTGGCGACGACACCGCTCGCGACAACGTAGAGCATCGCCCTGTTGACCAACCGCGCGCGGCATCGAAGCCGAGGTAGGTCATCCTTGAGGTGGCTCTTCGGATGAGCCTCGGCGGGTAGCTCGTTGAGATCGCGGATCCTACCGAGAATGTTGGTTAACCGGGTAAACAACATCGAGACGAAACTCGCGACCACGCCAAGCAGGAAGGACGGAGCGATCGAGTGTGAGATCACCTGGGAAATCTGATCGGGAGATGTAGCATTGAATAGGTCATTCAGCATTGCGAACCACTAAATCCACACCAAAAGGACCTACCCTTTTCCGCCCCCTTTGAGACAACGCCATCCCCCCAAACCGCGGAATTTCTCAGTAGCACGGCGGATATGGGTAGAAACCGCACGCCGGCCGCACATAAGGATGTGGGTAGTAATAGGGTGCTGCCGCCGCAGCTGCTCCGGCATACCACGCTCCGCGATAGGCGGTCCTTCGTGCCGCTCCGGCGAAAGAAAGTGGCGTGAAGGGCATACCGATGATGTCTATGAACGTCGACGCAGGTCCATCTGCGCCATCGATGCTCCCCTCCAAAATGTCGACGTCGAAGGTCAGCGTTTCGCCTTCCAGCTTTGGAGCTTTCAGAGTTACCACCGCATCGAGGACGGAGCTACCGTCCTTTCCAAGAACCGAAACCGTCGCGTTGGGCGGGTCCTTTGCAAAGCTGTCGCTGCCCTCTGCCCATTCTTCGATCACGTGTGAAGTGAGCACATGACCGGCGGCGCGCACCGGACGATCAGCGAACATGATGGAGTTTGGCGACACGCCGGAGAGAACAAGCTTACCGCCGGTAAGACTCGCACCCCTGGAGTTGAGCACGATCAGGGCGGGCTCGATCTTGGGTTTCGCTGCGCCGATCGATTTCGTTGCGGGCGCCGAGATCGCGTCCTCCGCGAGCGCGCTACCACATAGCGAAATTCCGGCGACCGCTGTCACAGCTAACATGATGGACCTGAACGCCACTGGTATACTCTCCTTCAATTTGAGCATCACTTTCCGCTTTTCTGATGCGAAACTTCACAGGGTGATCGACAGGCGAACTCGTGAACTGGTCGTGCTACACTTCTGGACGCCTGCAAAAAGCGAACTAACGTCTGTTTCAGCCGGCGGATCGCGTCGAGCCTCCATAATCATCCTCGTTCGACCGCCTCCTCAATGAAGCCTGGGTGAGCTCCAGCAAAGAAACACCATTGACACTTTGCTGTGCCGGCCGCGGTCTGAGGATGTAATTTACAGTACGTTACGTGGAGAATGAGCGTTCCACGTCGTCAAATTTGCCTCGGCTACGAAGGGGGGGCGCCATCGGCGCTGCGAGCGCATTGCGGGATAGTTTGGAACCCTCGGGAGAATGCCGCTTCGGTTCCAAGCGCAGGTTCGCTCGCCCTTGGCTGAACCCACTCCCCTCCCAGCCTCAAAACCGACGTCCGCACGGGAACCGTCTGAACCGGATGACAAGCCGGATTTTTGCATGTCATTGATGTGAATGTTGGCGCCAGTTTCGACGGCTCAACGCTACGTAACGGGATGCCAGTCATTACAGAATTACCCGCCCAAAGCCGGACGGTGATTCCTTGGCTACCAAGTGCACTCATACTCGGTCATGCTACCGCGAAGCGTGGCATCTACTGTTTTTGCTGGCACGCTCGCAGGGCCTTCAGGGCAGTGTCGGTTCCTGCGAGGCTAAGCACGATGGGGTCGCCGCCTCGCCAACTAGCTGCTATGGCGAGGGTGTCCCGACGAAGGACAAACGGGGACATGAACGGCGACTGTTCTTATTTCCCCGTCTCGTCTTGTTGGACCGCTGGGGGTTGTCCACGAATTACTCCGGTTAGGTTCAAGATCCATCACCGTGCCGGGTAAGCTCAGAACGCGCTTGACGCGAGCGTGAGTGTGTAAATTACGTGGGCGGCGGGAACCAATCCCTGATGGTGCGGTGGCGCTCGCAGATTTTCGCCTCATCTCGGGGCTGCACAGGTGCTGTTACTGGCGTTGTGCTCGCGGTTCGTTGCTAATTGATGTTCGCTTTGCCGAACGGTAGGCGGGCGTACCGTCAACGCTATATATTCGAGCGAAACTCCCGCGGCCCGTTGCCTGTTGCCTTTCGGAAAGCTCGGGCAAAATTGGCTGGGGACGAATATCCTAATTCCGCCGACACGCGAGTGATCGAGCCATTCGTGTGCCGGAGGAGTTCAGTAGCTCGCCGAATCCTTACCGCGCTCGCCAGGTTGCGAAAATCGGTGCCCGCCCGATTGAGTTCACGTTGGAGGGTTCTGACGCTGGTGTCGATCGATTGCGCGACACTGTCGATCGACACGCGGCCAGTGAGAACCTGCGCGCGGACGTGCTCCATGATAACGTCTAGCAGATCCCGTGGAGCACCGCCTCGTCGGTCTCGCGCCAAATCCTCTATGGTGACGATCGGCCACAAAGCGCGCCTCGGCATAGCGGACAGATGGTGGCGTTCCGTAACAACCGTCACCGCGGGTGCGTCGAAAAGGACCGGGCACTGGAAAACGTCATCGAAGAGTCCCGTCTGGCTTGGCCTATCGGTATCAAGCTCGATGCGCAGCGGTCGCCAGTTTGGGGGCAAATAGGCCCTGAAGAGGCTAAGCAGAACGCCCGCCGCCGCGCAAGCGGTGTTGGCGTATCCGGGCCGGCCGGCCAAAGCGAAAACATAGCTGTATCGTACCTCGTCGCCGACGGTTGCGACTGACATCCTATCAACCGTACTATGGTAACAAAGACCAAAGATGGCGCGCTCGATGGCTTGCCCCAAGGTGTCGGCGCCAAACACGTAGCGTCCGAAGCTGCCGTAGTTGGCAGCATTCATCATCGGAGTGATCAGAATGCCGAAGTTGGCCTCGCCGGCGGCACGTGCGGCCGCTTCGACGAAGCCGATCACCGCCGCGTGCGGGATGAAGCAGTTCTCTCCCCCGGTCAGTTCGAGATCGAAGCCGATGGCGCGATTGGCCTGCAACAGCGCCTTTTGCCCCATTTCACGGCGTATGAAAGCCGGCATGCCATGCAGTATGGTGTTAGAGATGACAGGGATCTCAGCCATGTATGCGACGCTCCAGAAATGATGCAGTTGTGGCGCAAAATGAGTGGTTTGGAATTCCTAATACTGATTAGTGCAGTAAAATATAAGCGTTGCGCAAGCAAAGACCCGAACGGTACTGTTCCAGCGGCTCGCTGAAGTTCAGTTCTGTCGAAACAGGAGTGAATAGTTGACGCGCTACCCACCCCTGAACGCCAACAATGGCGCGAGTGCAAGGTCGTACATATCTTTGACCGTTTGCCTAGTCGTTACTCTGCTCGCTGCTTGTGCAAGCCGGCCGACGGGCGTCCTCGAGCCAGTCAAAGCCTTCTCGTCGGCGAGCCAGGTTGAGATGTTGATCGCGACGACGCGAGCCCGAGCCACCAAACGAGGCGAAATGTTTAGTGGCGAGCGCGCGCTTAGTCCAACCTTTGCGGACATTACAGTATCGATCCCGCCTGACGTTGCCCGCAAGGCGGGCGAAGTCGTCTGGCCACGCAAGCTCCCGCCCAACCCCAAGACGGAGTTCGCAACGCTGAAGGCGGAGGAAATGGACCGCGCGGCGGCTGAAAAGTGGTTGAACACCAACGTACGTAAGAGCCCGGATGGTAGCGTCCTTGTCTTCATCCACGGGTTCAATAATCAATTTGAGGACGCAGTCTTCCGCTTCGCGCAAATTGTTCACGATTCAGGCACCCGGAGTGTGCCGGTTCTTGCAACGTGGCCGTCCCGCGGCAGCCTTTTGGCCTATKGCTACGATCGCGAAAGCACGAACTATACGCGCAATGCCGTGGAAAACTTGTTCCAGTATCTGGCGCGCGATCCGGATGTGAAGGAGGTCTCGATCCTCGCGCACTCGATGGGCAACTGGCTTGCGCTTGAATCCTTGCGACAGATGGCCATCCGCAACGATGGACTTCCGAGCAAGTTCAAGAATGTAATGCTGGCGGCGCCTGATGTCGATGTCAACGTTTTCGGCTCGCAGATCGCCGATATGGGCAAGCAACGCCCGCGCTTTACACTCTTTGTTTCCCGCGATGATCGCGCCCTCGCAGTTTCTCAACGTGTCTGGGGCAATGTCTCCCGGTTGGGCTCTATCGATCCGGAGCAATCTCCCTACAAGGAGGAACTGGCAGCGAATGATATCTCGGTAATCGATCTCACCAAGATCAAAGCGGGCGACAATCTGCACCACACCAAGTTTGCCGAGTCGCCTGAGATCGTCCAACTGATCGGCACCCGCCTGTCGAGCGGCCAAACCTTGACCGACAGTCGCCTGGGACTTGGCGATCACATTGTGACAGCGACCGCGGGAGCCGCGCAAACGGTTGGAACCGCTGCGGGTCTGGTTGTTTCCGCTCCGGCTGCAATCGTCGATCAGAACACAAGGCAGAACTACGCTCAGCATATCGAAATGCTTGTCGGGCCGTCCGGTGGAAAGACCGCCAACGAGTGCGGAGAGAACAATCGGGCCAGGAGCGAGCATTGTGGTGGGGCACCCCGTTAGCGTAGGCCTCAAGCGATAACGGACAGTGCGCGATGCCGGCCCCCGTTTCGGCATCTCGTAACCAATAGCTGACGGTCGCCGCGATGCAGACTGCCGCGAGAAAGGTTGACGGCAAGGCGGTCGTATCGTGTTGCGACCCTGGGGAAGTCCTTGAGGCGGCAGAACTTGCGTTCGATGGCATTTCGGTCACGGTAGAGCACCGGAGAAAAGCCGTTTTTCCGGCGCCGGTTGGCCTTTGGTGGGACGTTTGGCATCGTGCCGCCGGACTCAACCTGGCGGAGGATCGCATCCCAATCATAACCCTTATCGGCATGCAGGATGCGGGTGTCTAGCAGACGTTTCAGAAGCTCGCCTCCCGCCGTGCAATCAGCGACTTGGCAGCCGGTGAGCATGAAGGCATTGGGGCGACAATAGCGGGTCGGTCATAGCCGCAAGGCGGAGGAGAGCCGTCCACGCGTCATAAGCGGATGAGGTGGATGGCTCCCGCTCCCGGCATCTGAGTGCCAAAATGGGTTTGCTGTCTGGCAACCCAAGCAAAGGAGCCATCCGCCATGCAGATTACCACCGTGGGCCTCGATTTGGCCAAGCGTGTTTTTCAAGTTCATGCCGTTGACGCGTCTGGAGACGTTGTCGTGCGCAAGGCACTACGGCGATCGCAGGTTTTGCCGTTCTTCACCAAGTTGCCACCCTGCCTGATCGGCATCGAGGCC